>ONUG01000043.1 GCA_900320965.1 uncultured Bacteroidales bacterium
GGCTGACTCGATGTTAGGGAACTCGAGGCAGTCTGCGTCACCAGCGACAGGACTGACAAGCTTCTTGATCTCCACGGACTCCTGGTCGATGGCTACATCAAGAGCGAGCGGACCGTCAGCGATGCAACCCTTGATCTGGCCGCGGTCAGCCATTTTGGCAAGAGCGGCAGCCTCCATGCAGGCAGGCATGGAATCGAGCATCTGCTCGGAAGCAGCTATGAATGCAAGCTTAGGCTTGGCGATACCGAAGGACTTGGCGACACCGACGAGATAACCGGCGATCTTGACCTTCTGACGGAAATCCGGAAGAGGAATAACCGCCATGTCAGACAAGAACAACAGCTTGTGGTAGTTCGGGTTCTCGATGACACCGACGTGGCTCAGGACACCCTTCGGAGGGAGAAGGCCAGTCTCCTTGTTGAGAATGGCGCGAAGGAACTTGTCAGTAGAGCAAAGACCTTTCATGAGGACGTCCCCGTCACCGTCGTGGACCATCTGGACGGCCTTGGCAACAGCCTTCAACTCGACAGGTTCATTGACGATATCGAACATTTCCTCATCAATCCCAAGCTTGGAGCAAGTCTCGGCGATCATGGTCTTGTCACCCACGAGAGTGACTTTGACAAAACCCATCTCGGAAGCCTTGGCACAAGCCTCGATTGTGTGCTCGTCGACGGCCCATGCCGCGACCATCTTCTTGCAGATACCCTTCTCTTTGAGCTCCGCAAAAACATCAGCGAAAGTAGTGATCATTTTCTATGTGATTTAAACTTATTCTTCGATACTCTGGACCAGATGCATCGTGTCGCGGGCGATGACAAGCTCCTCGTCAGTGGTGACAAGAGCCGCTTTGACCTTTGACTCAGGAAGCGTTATGATGGCATCCTCTCCAAAAGCCGTATTGGCCTCGTAATCAAAAGCTAACCCAAGATAGGTGAAGTTGTCGCAAACCCTGCGGCGCAGACGGCTGTTGTGCTCGCCTATTCCTCCAGTGAAGAAGATGGCGTCCACTCCGTTCATCTCGGCCACATAGGCACCGATATACTTGATCATCTGGTAGCTCAGCATCTTGAAAGCCAATTTCGCTTTGAAATCACCCTCGTTGGCCAAATCACTCATCTCCCTGGCGTCAGACGTCTTCTGCGAGATACCGAGGAAGCCACTCTTCTTATTGACAAGGGTGTACATCTCATCCGGAGAGAGATTCTCCTTCTTCATGATGTACAGGATGGCGTTGGGGTCGACATCACCACAGCGGGTGCCCATGATAAGGCCCTCAAGAGGGGTAAGACCCATGGAAGTATCGATCGACTTTCCATTCTGGATCGCGGTGATGGAGCTGCCATTTCCTATGTGGCAGGTGATGATCTTGGAGTTGTTGATGTCAAGACCGACCATCTTGGCTCCTTTCTGGGCAACGTACTGATGACTTGTACCGTGAGCTCCATAGCGGCGGATGTGATACTTCTCGTAATATTCATACGGAAGGCCATACATATAAGCATGAGGAGGCATTGTCTGATGGTAGGCTGTGTCAAAAGTCACGACCTGAGGGACATTAGGAAGAACCTCCTGGCAAGCCCTGATACCAAGCAGATGGGCAGGGTTGTGAAGCGGGGCGAAATCGCAGCAGAAGTCGATCTTTGAGATAACATCCTCATCAACAATCGCGCTTCCGGAGAAGAAATCCGCACCCTGGACGATCCTGTGACCCACAGCCTCGATGTCCTCGAAAGACTTCAACACACCGTAATCCTTGTCCACAAGGGCATCCAGCACCAGCTGCATGCCGACAGTGTGGTCTGGGACAGGCAAGTCCTTGACAACTTTTTCCTTACCGATGGGTGTGTGCTGCAGTATGCCGGAGTCAAGTCCGATCTTCTCGACTATACCTTTAGCCATCAGGTCGTAGACATCATCGCTCCTCATGTCCAGCAGCTGGTACTTGATCGAGGAACTTCCGCAATTGATAACAAGAATGATCATTATCCTAAAATATAAAATGTTTCAAGAAGACAAATATACGAAATTAATGAGTATTTTTACAAAAATATAAGTACTGGACTATGAAGGACTCGGAGGACATCGCAGGGATCGGAATCCCTTTTGCGGCCGGAGTCGCCGCTGGAGCCATCCTAACGGCGTATTTAAGACATATACCCCTTTCCATCCCACTATTCTTGTCCGTCCTGATCCCCATAATGACGGCTCTGACGTTAATAAGATCTGACGACACGCATCCTCGGATGGCCAGCTTGGCGATCTTGTTTCTGGCCACCGGCGTGTTCTGCTCAATCAATGCGGCCATCTCGGAAGGCATACCCTCGCCAATGGAGAGGTTGTCCGCCTTAGCCATGCGGAGCGGTGAAAGGATGAAGGACTTGATCGCATCTATTCCCTATCCAAGCCCAACCACAGGACCGCTTGTCAAGACTCTTCTGACGGGAGACAGGGGTGACCTCGAAAAGGGTGTCATCGAGACATTCCGAGCCAGCGGAGCATCCCACATACTAGCTCTCTCCGGATTACACCTTGGAATCATCTATCTTATTCTGAGCAAGATAACCAGCCCACTCGGCAACAGTCCCTCCTCCAGGAGAGTCCGGGCGATCATCACACTCGCATCCGCAGGTTTCTACACTCTCATGACCGGAGCCTCCCCCTCAATCGTCAGGGCATTCCTATTCATCACCATAGGAGAGACCTCCAAGCTCCTCAGCAGGAAGATCTCCCCTTCAAGAATACTATTGTCCGCCCTGACAATCCAGCTGGTCCTAAAACCGGAGGTGATCAGCTCGACCGGTTTCCAACTGTCATATCTGGCAATGGCCGGGATAGTTTTCATTTATCCGGGACTGGAGAAGCTGTATCCAAGAGCCGAGGGGCTCCCAGGGCAGCTTGACCCGATGAGAAAAATCTGGAGCGGGGCGGTACTTTCCATCTCATGCCAGATATTCACCGCCCCTCTCGTGTGGTCACGCTTCCACTCCTTCCCGAAATATTTCCTGATAACGAACCTGACCGCACTGCCATTGACAAGCGCGGTCATGGTCCTTTCGGTAGCCACGATCGCGCTGTCAGGTCTCGGAATATGTCCGGATTTTCTAGTGACCCTGAACGATCAATCCGTCCAGGCCTTGATAGAATGTCTTAGGATAATCAGCTCATTATGACACTCTTCCTTGCCCTATACGACCTCAGTCCATAGATAAACACTATGACGAAGCAGATGAGGGGCAGGACGAATGACACGTTCACGGCGGGATGGCCAAGGATCTCTCCCTGGTCGATGATCATTCCCTGGAGAGGTGGCATGATAGCACCACCCACGATGGCCTCCACAAGGAACGCAGCCCCAAGACTGGCGTCCTGGGCATCCACATTCTCAAGCGCGATGCCATAGATGGTCGGGAACATCAGAGACATGAAGGCGCTGATTCCCATCAGACAGTAAAGTCCTCCCTTCCCTACTATGGTGATCGCTCCGATTGAACACATCGCGGCACCAACGGCGAAGATCGCAAGCAGACGACTTGAGTTGACGTATTTCATCAAAGCCGTCGCGATGAACCTTCCACAAAGGAAGAGAGCCATCGCTATGATGTTGTAGGTCTGGGCAGTGGCCTTATTGATCCCGAGGTTGTCGGCATACTGGATGATGAAGGTCCAGGTCATGATCTGGGCCGCCACATAGAACATCTGGGTCAGGACACCTTCCCTGTAGATCTTGTTGCGCCACAGATTAGACAAACTCTTGCCTGTGGAATTGGTCTTCGCTGGCTGGACATCAGTCTTAGGGACTTTCGTAAGGGCGATGATGATGAGCACGGCCAGGACAACGCAACCTATGATCACATAAGGGTTACGGATGACGGCGAGGTCATGAAGCCTGATGCTCGCCTTCTCGGCCTCTGAGAGGGTCGGGAATATGATGTCGCCGGCGGCGTCCCTCTTGTCGGAAAGGAGCTGTGGAAGCACCACAAAAGACGCCACGCTCATTCCCATCAACGAACCCATCGGGTTGAAAGACTGGGACAAGTTGAGACGACGGGTAGCGTTCTCTTTCGCCCCGAGCGAGAGGATGAACGGGTTGGCGGTTGTCTCGAGGAAAGCCAGACCGAAAGTCAGCACGTAGAGCGAGACACAGAAGAACGAGAACTGCTGGAACTGGGCGGCCGGGATGAACAGGAACGCTCCTATCGCATACAGTGCCAAACCCAACAGAATTCCACTCTTGTAACTGTGCTTGCGGATGAACAACGCCGCGGGAATAGCCATGGTTGCGTAGCCTCCATAAAAAGCGAACTGCACCAGCGAGGCTTTGGCGGCGGACAACTCCATCACCGTCTGGAAGGCCGCCACCATCGGATTGGTGATGTCGTTGGCGAACCCCCAGAGGGCGAAGAGTGATGTTATCAGGATAAAGATGAAGAGATACTTGCTCTCCACCAGTTTGTCCTTGGCCATAGGCTACTTGTAGATGGGTCCAAAGTTGGCGCAGGCGCGGAAGTCGGCGCCCTCCTTATCCATTCCGAAGGCGTTCCAAGCGGCCGGACGGAAGATCTTGGCTTCATCCACATTGTGCATGCACACAGGGATTCTCAACATGGATGCGAGGGTGATCATGTCGGCTCCGATGTGACCATAAGAGATCGCGCCATGGTTGGCACCCCAGTTGTTCATCACGCTGTAGACATCCTTGAAGGCGTCCTTCGTGGGATCGAGACGAGGAGTGAACCAAGTCGACGGCCAAGTCGGGTCAGTACGTTTGTCAAGCACGTCGTGGATCTCAGGATCGATGTTGACGACCCAACCCTCAGCGATCTGAAGAACCGGGCCGAGGCCGTCCACGATGTTGATTCTCATCATGGTGGCGGGGAAGTCTCCCTTTGACACGAAATGGATGCTGAATCCGCCGCCACGGAAGTAGTCGCGGTCCGCGGGCATCCACCAGGAGTTCTCAAGACACTTCTTCTGGTCCTCATCGGTCATCTCCCAGAAGGTCTTCATCACAGGATTGCCTTCGGCATCGGTGCTCTGTCCGCAGCCGTCCATGGTGGTGGCGCCGGAGTTGATCAGATGGATGATTCCAGGAGCAGCCTTACCGGTGAGCTCCTTGCCGGTGACTCTCTTCACAGCCTCAGGGCTCCAATATGTACGCACATCGGAGAATATCTGGGGACGGTTCGTCAGAAGATGGCCAAGCAGCATCGCGGTACCGTTGAGCGAATCATTCTCAGTGGCGAGGATTGAAGGCTCGCGGCGTCCGTTCCAGTCGAAGTTGGTGTTGAGGAGAGTCTCAGTGAAGTCACCATTGGGCATCCAGTCCGTCCACTGACGCTGGCCCTGGAAACCTCCGGCGATGGCGTTGTGGCCAAGGGCCTCCTCCTTGAATCCCATCTCTTTGAGCTTGGGGTTGCCATGCATGAGATCCATGACGATAAGGGTCATCTTGGTGACGAAATCCCAATCCTTGTCCTTCTCTTCGCGAGTCTTCTGCTTCTCGGGGCGGTTCTTGTCCCAGCCTTCCTGAGGCATGCAATATTTCTCGACCCAGGCCTTGGCCTTCTCGTACTCCTCATGGTCATAAATACCGAGGTCCATACGGCGGAGGATCTCAACCTCATCGACACTTTCATTCCTCATTCCCAGATACTTCTGGAAGAAATCGCAATCCACGATGGATCCGGCGATACCCATGGTCACACTACCGATCGAAAGGTAAGACTCGCCTCTCATCTCACCGACAGCGACAGCCGCCTTGGCAAATCTCAAGATCTTCTCGGCGACATCGCAAGGAATCGAGTTGTCCTCAATATCCTGGACCTCATGGCCATATATTCCGAAAGCGGGAAGTCCCTTCTGGGCATGGGCGGCGAGCACGGCGGCGAGATAAACGGCGCCAGGACGCTCTGTGCCATTGAATCCCCAGACGGCCTTCGGCCAAAGGGGATGCATGTCCATAGTCTCGGATCCATAGCACCAGCAAGATGTCACGGAGATTGTGCCCCAGACCCCCTCACGCTCGAATTTCTCGGCGCAAGCGGCGCTTTCGGCGACTCGGCCGATCGTGCTGTCAGCGATAACACACTGTACAGGTGTGCCATCAGTGTACTTAAGATTTGAGGAAATCAGCTCGGCCACATTAGCGGCGAGAGTCATTGTTTTCTCTTCCAGACTTTCACGAACACCGCCCTGACGGCCATCAATGGTCGGGCGGATACCGATTTTAGGATGCTTCATAATCTATGTGGTGTTTTAATTGTTATTAGCTAAACCAACTTTAAAGATAATAATATTATTTGAAAACAGAATGCCAGAGCCAGCGCAATTTCTCTTTCATGGTGCTGTCTGGATCTTTCCAAGAAGGGATAACAGTCTCCCTCTCAGTGACTGCCATGATTCCTGGAGCCACCATCCTCGCCACTCCAGCCTTGGAGAGTTTCCTCCCGTAGCCATAGTAAAGCAGGTCCGGACGGAAAAAGTCCGCCGGAGCATCAAGGGCCGAAAAAGCATACCCGGGAACAAGGGCCACGGACAAGTCGAACAGCTGGCATGGCACAGGAATGACCGGGTCCGGAGTTATCAGGCGCCCCCTGCGGGTCCTTCCTCCCGAGAGAAGGCTGTTGTCCGGGCGGGACACGGATCCGGTTATGACGGCTTTGTGGCGCAAGAACTCAGAGTTCTCAAAAAGACAAGCGATCATCCCTTCCGACAATCTCAAATCATGGTCGATCCAGAGAAAGAAATCCGCTCCCTCGGCGGAAGCCTTCTCCCAAGCGGCCTGGTAACCTTTCTCGCCGTTTTCATTAAGGAATATCGAGAAGGAATATTTGCCCTCCGCTGAGACAGCGTCCACCTGCCGCTGGCACTCTTCGAGGCAGCCGGAGGAGCCATCATCCCCCTCCATGATTGTGATCAGTATCGCTACTTTGGGCATATTATTCTAATTGTCAAGCTTCAAGACAGCCATGAAGGCACTCTGGGGAACTTGCACGGTGCCGATCTGGCGCATCCGCTTCTTGCCTTCCTTTTGCTTCTCCAAAAGCTTACGCTTACGGGTCACGTCTCCTCCGTAACACTTTGCGGTCACATCCTTACGGACCTGACGCACTGTCTCGCGAGCGATGATCTTAGCCCCGATAGCGGCCTGCACGGCTATGTCAAACTGCTGACGCGGAATGAGTTCCTTGAGTTTGAGGCACATCTTGCGCCCGAAATCGTAAGCATGATCCTCGTGGATGAGCGACGACAAAGCGTCGGCCGGATCCCCGTTCAGGAGGATGTCCAGCTTGACCAGCCTGGCAGGACGGAAATCTATGACATGATAGTCAAAAGAGGCGTAACCCTTGGAGATGGACTTGAGCTTGTCATAGAAATCGAACACGATCTCAGAAAGAGGCATGTCATAAGTGAGCTCGACCCTGTCCGAAGTGATGTAATGCTCTCCGATAAGAGTCCCTCTCTTGTCCATGCAAAGCTTCATTATAGGGCCATAGAAGTCTGTTTTCGAGATAATCTGCGCCCTGATGTACGGTTCTTCGATGTGGTCGATCAGAGTCGGAGCCGGGAGTCCGGAAGGATTGTGGACATCAATGACTTCACCTTGGGTAGTGTAGACTTTGTACGACACGTTAGGGACTGTCGTGATGACATCCATGTTGAACTCACGGAACAGCCTTTCCTGCACAATCTCAAGGTGCAACAGCCCCAGGAAACCACACCTGAAACCGAACCCCAAAGCCAGGGAGGACTCAGGCTCATACACGAACGAGGCGTCGTTGAGCTGGAATTTCTCCAGCGTGGCCCTCAATTCCTCGAACTTGTCCGCCTGGACCGGATACATTCCGGCGAAAACCATAGGCTTGACCTCTTCAAAACCTGCGATGGCATTCTGGCAAGGTTGATCGGCATGTGTTATGGTATCACCGACCTTGACCTCAACAGCTTTCTTGATGCCGGAGATAATGTAGCCCACGTCTCCGGTGGAGACTATATCCGTCGGGCAAAGTTTCATCTTCAAAACTCCAACTTCCTCAGCGTCATATTCCATCCCCGTGGCCACGAACTTTACCTTGTCGCCTTTGCGGATGGATCCGTTCAAGACTTTGAAGTACGCGATGATGCCCCTGAACTGATTGAACACTGAGTCGAATATCAATGCCTGAAGAGGGGCTTCGGGATCTCCTTTCGGAGCCGGAATCTTCTCAACAATAGCGTCCAGTATTGGCGGGATACCTTCACCGGTCCTCGCCGACACTTTATAGATGTCATCATGGTCACAGCCTAAAAGGTCGACAATCTGGTCGGAGACCACTTCGACCTGGGCCGACTCCATGTCAATCTTATTCAGCACAGGAATAATCTCAAGTCCATGATCCACAGCCAAGTAAAGGTTCGAAATCGTCTGGGCCTGGATGCCTTGTGAAGCATCGACGACCAAAAGAGCGCCCTCACATGACGCGATGGAACGGGAAACTTCATAAGAGAAGTCAACATGTCCGGGAGTGTCGATCAGGTTGAGGATGTACTTCTCGCCCTTGTAGGCATATTCCATCTGAATGGCATGGCTCTTTATCGTGATGCCCTTTTCCTTCTCAAGATCCATGTCGTCAAGTACCTGGGCCTCCATATCCCTGGATGACAATGTCTGGGTCAGTTCCAGCAACCTGTCCGCCAAAGTACTCTTGCCATGGTCGATATGCGCTATGATGCAGAAATTGCGTATATTCTTCATAATTGCAAAAATAATCAAAATGTCGTACATTTGAAAGATTACGTGATTTGAGGGGGCACAATGACTGATAAGGAAATACTGGAACTGTACAAAGCGGGAGAGCGGGAAAAGGCTTTCGGAGAGATCGTGGAATCTTACTCCGAGAGGCTGTACTGGCATGTCCGGCGTTTCCTTTGCTCGCACGAGGACACTGATGACCTTCTGCAAGAGATATTCATAAAGATCTGGTCGTCACTCTCGTCTTTCAGAGGGGATTCTTCCCTTTACACCTGGATCTACAGGATAGCCACCAACGAGTCACTCAACTTCCTCCAAAAGCAGAAAATCCGAGCCGCGCTTCGATTTGAGAGCATGAGTTCCAAACTCGAGGAGAAAATCGACGAGGACAACGGTGTGGACGGGAACGAAGCGCAAAAAGCACTTATGAAAGCCGTGCAACGGCTTCCGGCAAAGCAACGTACCGTGTTCATTATGAGATGGTTCGATGACTTGTCCTACGAAGACATCTCCGAGATTCTAGGCACCTCTGTCGGAGCCCTCAAAGCTTCCTACCACTTCGCCAGCGAGAAAATCAAGACAGAACTTGAGAAATATTTAAAATGATTTTAAACCTTAGAGTCAAACCATTGTCAAATAATCGGTAATGCTTACAGGAAAAGACATATTCGAGAGCATCGGGAAGGATCGCCCGAGCGTGCCGGAAGGTTATTTCACAGACCTGAAGGCCCGGCTGGGTTCTATTCCGGAAAGGTCCATTGTCCGCCAAGGACCATGGAGCAGCGTGAGGCCTTATCTGGCGCTCGCCGCTTCCTTCGTTGCCATAGCGGTGATCAGCACCGCCGTCCTCAAGAACACGACAAAGAGCCAGTCTCCCGACCAGTTCTTAAACGAGGACTCTTATGCCGAAATATTATCAATCACCAATCCAGAGATCCTTTACAGCGAACCCGAGTTTGAGATGGAGGAGCTAACGGATGATGACATAATTAATTACCTGATCGAGACCGGGGTCAGGGCAGAGCATCTGGCTTATGCTGGAAACCAATATTAACAGGACGCTATGAGAAAGATCACAAGACTTTTATTAATCACGATCCTGGCATTCGCAGGCGCTTGGAGCTCCTCCGCCCAGGACAAGAACGGAAGAAACGGCTGGCAGGAAAGGATCAAGGCCGAGAAGATCGCTTACCTGACTGACGCCATGGATCTCTCCCCTGCCGAGGCAGAGAAATTCTGGCCCGTGTACAACAGGGCGGAATCCGAGATGAGGCAGAGTTGGAAACTCATAATGGACGCCTACAGGGCCCTTGAGGCCAGCGTCAAGGACAGCAAGGACGACAAGGAAATCAGCGCCCTCCTGGACAAGTACCTGGACGCTCAAGAAGTAGCCGACGGCATTGACCGCAAATACACTACCGAGTACCGGAAAATACTCTCCAACGACAAGATAGCCAGGCTATACATCGCAGAGGAGAATTTCCGTAGGTTGCAGATTCATAAACTTAATAAAAACGACAACAAAACCGACAAAAAGTGACAGTTCACACTAAAACTAGTAGTCTGTCAGGAAAAAAGGCGTGCCGTGAGGTACGCTTTTTTTATGTGGCCATTTGAATTGTCCTTTTAATAGAAATGACTATTTTTGGGTACCTGTTTATGAGTATCTTAATATGAAAAAGCACTTATTCTTCCTGGTCTGCGCATGCGCATTGGCGCTGGCCTCCTGCGGAAAAAAGGTCCCGGCCTCCGTGCCGGCCGTCATCAAAAACGGCATGATTGAACTTAAGGCTCCTGAGCGTGCCGCCGGACAGCAGAGCGCTCTCGGGCTGAAGTGCGACCCCATAGAGACTGTCCGTATCGCTTTCGTTGGCGTCGGAGGCAGGGGCACCTCAGCGGTCAGCCGTTACACACAGATCGAGGGAGTCAAGATAATGGCTCTATGCGATCTCAAACAAGAGAGGGTTGACATCTGCAATGACATCCTCAAGAAAGCCGGCCTGCCGGAAGCCGACACTTATGTCGGGCCGGAAGCCTACAAGGAGCTTTGCGACCGCGACGACATCGACCTGGTGTACATAGCCACAGACTGGGTGGTCCATGTCCCGATATCTCTCTATGCCCTTGAGCATGGCCATCACGTCGCGTGCGAGGTGCCTATGGCGATGACCATCGACGATTGCTGGAAACTTGTTGACGCCTGCGAGAGGACACGCAAGCATTGCATGATGCTCGAGAACTGCTGCTACGACTTCTTCGAGATGTCCGCCCTGAACATGGCCCAGCAGGGGCTCTTCGGAGAGGTTTATCATGTGGAAGGCGCTTATATTCACCTCCTTTCTCCCGGTTGGGATAAGAGCGAGACTTGGAGGCTGGACTACAACATGGAGAACCGCGGTGACAATTATCCCACCCATGGGCTTGGTCCAATCGCCCAGGTTCTTAACATCCACAGGGGCGACAAGATGGACTATCTCGTCGCAATGGACACCCCTTCCTACAACGGAAAGGTGTCGGCCAAGATGTTCCGGGACAAGGATTACTGCAAGGATGGTGACCACACCATCAGCCTGATCCAGACCGAGAAGAAAAAGCTTATCGAGGTCCAGCACAACGTCTACGCTTACCGTCCATATTCCAGGATGTACCAGTTGACCGGAACGGAAGGTTTCGCCAACAAATATCCTACCCAGGGGATTTCCGTAAAGGGAATCAACGGCCACCTCTACGTGTCAAATGAGGTCATGGACTCCCTCCTGACGGCGTACAGGCCAGATTTTGCCAAGGCGATCGAGGAGAAAGCCAAAGAGGTCGGTGGCCACGGCGGCATGGACTACATCATGGACTACAGGTTGATCTACTGCCTGCACAACGGTCTTCCGCTAGACGAAGATGTCTATGATGCCGCAGAGTGGTCCGCCGTCCAGGAGCTCAGCAGGATCTCACTTGAAAACAACTCTATGCCGGTCCGTTTCCCCGACTTCACGAGAGGAGACTGGAATAAGGTGGATGGATTCCACTACGCCATGTAAGCCTTCGGACCTATTCCTCAACGAAAAGGCCGTCCCGCATGAATAGAGAACGGTCGCACATGGCCGCCAGCTCGGGGTCATGTGTGACAATAACGATGGTCTGGCCGTGACGATCGCGAAGGTCAAAGAAAAGCTGGTGGATCTCAGCCTTGGTCTTTGAGTCAAGGTTGCCGGAAGGCTCGTCAGCGAAAAGAATAGCGGGATCATTTACAAGAGCCCTGGCGATAGCGACTCTTTGCTGCTCACCTCCAGATAGTTCCGAAGGTTTGTGATCCATTCGCTCACCGAGCCCCATCTCCTTTAGAAGGGCTGTAGCGGCCGCCTTCGCATCCTTATCGGAACGGCCGGCGATAAAGGCCGGAATCATCACATTCTCAAGGGCTGTGAACTCAGGGAGAAGATGATGGAACTGGAACACGAAACCGATCCGACGATTTCGGAAAGCGGACAAATCCTTACCTGAGAGATGAAGGACATCGGTGCCATCGATTTCCAGCGATCCGGCATCCGGAGTAGAGAGCGTGCCAAGGATCTGCAAGAGGGTGGATTTTCCAGCTCCCGAAGCCCCCATTATAGAAACGACCTCCGATTTGCCGACCTGAAAATCGATCCCCTTCAGGACTTTCAATGTCCCGAAACTTTTCTCAATACCTTTAGCGTCTATTATCATATCTCCAAATATACTTCTTTTTTGCGATTTTCCGAAAAAAGGAATACCTTTGCAATCCACTTCGGGGTGTGGCGCAGTTGGCTAGCGCATCTGCTTTGGGAGCAGAGGGTCCCGTGTTCGAGTCACGGTACCCCGACAACAATCAATCATTGAGGCACTTCCGTCTTATGAATCCTCTGATATTCATTCTCTTTTGCGCCTCTGTTCTCATTACGGCATGCACTGATAAGTCCGACAGGATAGACTATACCCTCTCCTGGACAGGGGACGGGATCAATGTCATGATGGATGTCCGCTCCAGAATAGACACAATCCTTTTCACTTACGCAACGGAAAATGGCGGCTTCACCGACCAGATGAGTTGGTTCCAGGATCTTACTCCCCTGAAAGGTGAAGTCACCGCCAATCCCGCCACAAGAAAGATCGCGGTGGTCCCGGACGGCGATCGGGCGAGGCTATCTTACACTGTCCGGTGCGCCCTACCAAAGGACTATTATTCCCCGAAAAGTTGCCTCTGGGACATGTTCAGACCGGATCTGGACGGGGAAATGATGTTCACCCGGACAGAAAACCTGTTCCTGGCCCCTGAGGACATGGCGACTCCGGTGTCCGTGAAATGGGCGAAAATTCCTGAATATCCAGTCTATTGCATCTACAATCCTGGCAAGGGGACAGATCCCTACGATGGAACTGCCGGATCAGTCGTGGAATCCGCTATTGTGGGCGATCCGCTGCTGGAGGTTGACTCGGTCATGATAAACGGCCGGGCCAATTATCTCGTGACGGCTTTAAGGAAGTCCCACGACATGAACAAAATAGCCCTGAAGGATTATTTCAGAAGCTTTTACGGCAGCATCAGCGAGTTCTGGGGAGAGAAGGATCCGGAGCCTTATTCAATGGTCATATTCCCGTTCAGGAACAACACCTTCGAGATGACGGGCAACGGATTCTCCAACGGCTTCCTGTCACGCTATGACGCGACAGCGGACACAATCCTCACGACAGGGCGCCGGGATATATTCACCCACGAAATCGGGCATAAGTGGATAGGGGGCGGAAACGCCTGGTTCAGTGAGGGTTTCAACGAGATGCAGACAGGCTATCAGACTGTAGCTTCGGGTCTGGACGAGCCGTCTTATTTCGCTGAATATTTCAACCATGCGCTCGCCGGACTGCATAGGAATCCCCACAGGAATGATCCTGGAGAACTTGCTGAAGAGCGCTTCTGGGATGACGGCGACTACACTTGGCTTCTCTATTGGAGAGGCTTCAGCTATGCTTTCCACCTTACCGGGCTTGTAGAGAAGGCGACGGGAAAGCCTGATGCCTGGAAGGTCATGATGGACGCTGTCAAGCCGTTCCTACATGGCTTTAGCCAGGACCGGTTCCTTGATGTCAAGGGCCGAGAGGTCGA
>ONUG01000120.1 GCA_900320965.1 uncultured Bacteroidales bacterium
GTTTGAGATCGGTGGCGACATCATCCGCACCAAGGACTTCACCTGGAACGCCGATTTCAACATCGCGAAGAACGTCAACACCCTCGTCACCCTCCACCCCGAACAGACCCAGTACTTCCTCCGTTATGACAAGTTCAACTACGAGTTCGGAATGTACTCGATCGAGGGCGAGCCTGTCGGAGTTCTCTACACCGGCAGCCGCTTCGCCAGGAACGAGGAGGGCCAGTACATCCTGAGGGCCACCTCAAGCGCCAGCCAGAAGCAGCAGTTCGGTGAGTACATGCCTATCATCGACACCAAGGAGAAGGTGGTCGGTAACTTCCAGCCCGACTTCACCGGCGGATTCTCAACTGGCTTCCGTTACAAGACATGGTCACTCAACATGAGCTTCGACTACACCATCGGTGGCGACATCTTCTCATGGACCAACCTGTGGATGCAGGGATCCGGCCTCGCCGCCGAGACCGGTGCGGTCAATGACAACGGAGTCAATGTACGTGAGCCTGTCGCAAAGGGCGGTGGTGTCCATGTCACCGGTGTGGACGAGAACGGTAACGCCGTTGACACCCACATCCAGTCCTGGAGATGGTTCCAGTACAAGGCTAACTTTGACAACGACGGTGTCCTTTACAAGAGGACTTACCTGAAGATGCGCGAGCTCTCCCTGACCTACGCCCTTCCGAGGACCTTCGTCAAGAATCTCGGCATCGGCCTGAACTCCGCCAGCGTCTCCTTCGTGGCGACCAACCCCTGGCTGATCTACTCCGCTTGCCCGAACTTCGACCCTTCGGAGTCCAGCAGCAACTATCTTGAGTCCGGACAGACCCCCGCCTCGAGAACCTTCGGTCTTACCTTCAGGTGCATGTTCTAATAAATATGGAGATAACGATTATGAAAATAATGAAGAAATCCATAATAGCGGCCCTTGCTTTAGCTGCGTCGCTTACCAGTTGCAACTTCAGCGATTTCGGGGACATCAACGTCTCCCCGAACTCCCCGGGTACCCCGTACACCAACCTGCTCTTCACGAACGCCTGCTTCACTGTCAGGAATTTCATCTCCGCCGACAGCTACGACTATTGGCAGCCGAACCATGTCGGCTACCTCGCCGAGTCCGGAAACAACCAGTTCGGCTCACTGATGACCACCTACGAGTTTGACACCCGCGGCTACTACTACGGTTCCATGAAGATCCTCAACAAGGTCATCGAGTTGAACCAGGACGAGGAGACGAAGAACGATGAGGTCACGGTCAAACCGCTCTGCTCAAGCAACGAGAACCAGATCGCCGCGGCGCTCACCCTCAGGGCGTTCATCATGATGCACCTCACCGACTGTGTCGGAGCGCTCCCTTGGTCAGAGGCCTGGAAGGGTGAGTCCGATGACATCTGGTTCCCCGTCTTCGACTCGCAGCAGGACATCTACAACGCCCTGTTCAAGGATCTCGAGGATGCCTACGGGATGTTCGATGAGAGCGCCAAGCTCTCCAACGCCGACATCCTATTCAAAGGCAACATCGCCCGCTGGAAGAAGTTCAACGCCACCATCCGCATGGACATGGCCCTCAGGATCTCCGACGTGGATGCGGCCACCGCTAAGTCCAAGTTCAGCGCTGCCTACGCCCAGGGCGGCATCACCGAGGTCGCCGACCAGCTCAACTACAAGTACGACACCAGGGCCACGAGCTCACCCCTCTACCCTGTCGCGCTGTCGCCCAGCAAGAACCTCGCTTGGGGCCCCAACGCCATGATCGTGGACGCCCTCAAGGAGTACAAGGATCCCCGTATGTTCACCCGCTTCACCATCGGTGAAGGCGCTTACCTCGGAAAGAGGGACGGCGATCCTACGGACTTCGAGTCATATTATGGCATCACCTTCGGTCTCGAGGACAACCCGACGGTCATAGCCCAGGCCAAAGCATCCTGCTCAGTCACTGAGAAGTACTGCGTGCAGGACGCCACCTACGGCCTCTTCACCGCCGCCAGGAGCCTCTTCAACATGGCTGAGGCTGTCCAGAGGGGACTCATTGCCGGTGACGCCGCTGACCTCTACGCCAAGGCGATCAAGGCCTCGTTCGCTTTCGAGGAGACAGATGGCGCTGACGAGTACATCGCCGCACACCCGCTTCCGACCGACAACGAGGGCGCCATCAGCCATGCCGCTGACTGAGTACCAGCAGGACAATCTCGGTCACACAACCTATCCGGTGCGTTTCCTCTATTCCGATACTGACAAGGAGCGTAATCAAGATCAGTATGATGCCGCTGTCGACAAGTACCTCGGCGGAAACGACGACCAGTGGGTACGTCTCTGGTGGGATGTCACTCCTAACGAGTAATCGACTGTCATTCTGAGCGTAAGCGAAGAATCTGAATTAAAGAAGGGACCGCAGAAGCGATCCCTTCTTTTTTACCATAAGCTTTATTTATAAATCAGGTTTGTATTCAGTTCAACAGTCTAGTCAAAGAACGTTGAATGTTGGGATGGGAAATAAAAGAAAGGTTATTAGTTCATTTTACCAACAACCAAAAGTAAGAAAAAATCGACCAAAAGACAACGAAAATAAACCAAAAATCAATCGCCTTCCAAGATACGATTCTGAGCGGCAACTGAAGCCTCATGGATAGCGTTGAAAACATCCGTGATGAACTTCGGGGAAAGACCATAGTTCTGTCCTTTACTGATCATGTCGGAAAGAATATCCTCCCACCGGGCCGCCTGGACAATGGCGATATTATGGGCTTTCTTGAACTCACCGATTTTCTTGGAAACCTCCATCCTGGAGGCAAGGCTCATCAGCAGGTTCTCATCGATCACATCGATCCTGGCGCGGAGCTGCTCGATATTCTCGTTATATTCCTTGTCATTAGTCTGTTTCTGACGAACCGTGAGACTCTCAAGAAGAGTTTTTAGATCATCCGGGACAATCTGCTGAGCGGCATCGCTCAAAGCGCATGAAGGATCACAATGAGATTCAACCATGAGGCCATCAAGTCCCAAATCCATTGCCCTTTGTGAAAGCTCTTTAAGATATTGTCTTGAGCCTCCCATGTGGCTCGGATCGGCGAAGAACGGGATCTGGGGATACCTGGTGCGGAGCTCCACGGCGATCTGCCATCCGGGGAGATTGCGGTAAGGGATCTTCTGGGTCGTGGAGAAGCCGCGATGGATCACGCCCAGTTTCCTGATCCCAGCCCGGTTCAGTCGCTCAAGGGCACCGACCCAGAGGTCAAGGTCGGGATTGACAGGATTCTTGACAAGGACAGGGATGTCTGTATCCTGCAAAGCCTCAGCTATTTCCTGCACAAGGAAAGGATTGGCGGTCGTGCGGGCACCGATCCAGACCATGTCCACTCCGTACTTCATGCACTCATACACATGCTTCTGGCTCGCGACCTCGGTACAAACCTTCATCCCGTACTCTTTCTTCACTTTCTGGAGCCATTTCAAACCTGCCACGCCCGCACCTTCGAAGGATCCCGGATGAGTCCTGGGTTTCCATATTCCCGCGCGGAAAACGTGGATGCCAAAGTCGTGAAGCCCCTTGGCGGTCATCATCATCTGAAGCTCAGACTCAGCGCTGCAAGGACCGGCAATCACAATCGGGGGTATGCTCTCGTCGAAGAATCCCCATTCGGAAACGGGGACAGTGTCAAGTGTTCGTTCCATAACTATCTGATAATCTTCTTTATCCGGTTAGCTTCCCGGATCAACTCATCAATGCGGGACTCGTCATAATCAGCGATCGCATCCCGAAACTGCCGCATCTTCTCCAAATACGTGTCAATCACCCGAAGGACATTGTCCCGGTTCTGCGTCAGAATCGGGACCCACATGTCGGATGAGCTCTTCGCAAGACGCACAGTGGAAGAGAATCCACCGGACGCCAGATCGAAAATATGTTTCTCGTCCTGCTCTTTATCCAGGACAGTCAGGGCCAGGGCGAATGAGGTCACATGGGAGATGTGCGAGACATAGGCAGTGTGGACATCGTGGTTGTCGGCGTTCATGTAGATCGGACGCATGTTCAATGCGTCGTACAACTCCTCGACTATTCCCAGGGCCTGGGGATCCGATTCCTCGGAGTTAGCAAATATGCAAGCCCTGCCGTCGAACAGGTTGGGCATGGCGGCCCAAGGTCCCGAATATTCAGTTCCAGCCATCGGATGGGTCGCGACAAAACGTCCCCGCATCTGATGGTAATGTACAACCCTCACTATCTGGCTCTTGGTGGAGCAGGTGTCGATGACTATCTTGCCCCCGTTGCCTTCCTCCGAGAATATGTCCAGCACCTGCGGGAGCATTTTCACGGCTGTCCCGACCGGGAGGGCTATCACGACAATGTCTGATCTCCGGACACAGTCCTCGAAAGAGACAAGCTCATCGCAAAGACCTATCCTCAAAGCCGCTTCAGCGTTGACCGGCTCTGACTCGACACCGAGGACCTTTGAGGCAAACCCTCGCCTTTTAAGGTCAATCGCCATCGACCCTCCGATCAATCCCAGGCCTATTACTCCAATGACCATTGTTTACAAATATCTCAATATTAACAACTTACAGAAAACGCGTAGTCAAATAAGCTACGCATTTTCCATAAAACGCTATCTATCAATTAGATGCCAAAAAGGCATTGATGCGGGCGAGGCCTTCTTCAAGAGTAGGTACCGGAGCGCAAAGAGAAATACGAACGTAATTCTCACCGTTCTTCCCGAACACGAATCCCGGAGTAATGAATACGCCTGTCCCATGAAGAATCTTCTCTGAAAGCTGCTCCCCTATTGTCATCTGGCAATGGTTGCCGGCGGCAGACTCTGACAGGCCCGCCGCAGTCTCACTGGAAACTTTGCCCCATAGGAAAAGTCCTGTGGAGTTTGGATTATAGGTGACTCCAAGAGCATCGAATATGCGTCCGGCAACAATTCTACGGGCCTTGTACTCCGCATTAAGCTTCTCAAACCAGTCAGGACCCTCGGTCAAAGCCGAGACAGCGGCGATCTGCATGGCCTTGAACATACCGGAATCCATCTGGCTCTTGACCTTAAGGATCTCATTCACCATCCCCGGATCACCAGCGACCATACCGACTCGCCAGCCACTCATGTTGTGAGCCTTGCTAAGCGAGTTAAGCTCAAGGCAGCAATCCCATGCGCCGTCAGCGGCGAGGATGGAAATCGGCTTATCAGTGAGGATGAATGAATACGGATTGTCATTGACAATAAGGATGTTATGCTTAAGTCCAAAATTGACGAACTTCTGGTAAAGCTCAGGCGTCGCTGACGCTCCTGTGGGCATATTAGGATAGTTGACCCACATCAGTTTGACTCCTTCGAGATTCATCTTCTCGAGCTCGTCGAAATCAGGGAACCAACCGTTTTCGGCCTTAAGGTCGTATTTCACGATCTCAGCACCTGCCAGCTGTGCTGAAGACGAATAAGTCGGGTAGCCAGGATCTGGGACAAGGACCTTGTCGCCTGGATTTACAAAAGCAAGTGAAATCAGAAGGATTCCCTCTTTGGAGCCCACTAGCGGCTGGATGCCTCCATTAGGGTTGAGAGTCACCCCATAATAACGCTTGTACCAATCCGCAAAAGCTTGCCTAAGGACAGGCAATCCTTTATAGTTCTGATACTTATGGCTATCCGGAAGACTTGCTGTCCGCTGAAGGGCTTCAATGGCCGACATGGGAGGCATGCCGTCCGGCGCACCTATCCCGAGATTAATAAGTGGACCAAGTCCTTTTGCCGCCCTCTCAGCGGTGACCGCGTCGAGGTCTTTCTGCTTACGTGAAAAATAATACTCCTGGACTCCTTTAGTCCTTTCTGCTGGTTGGATGATCATTGTAGTCTATTTGTTAAAAGATCTATATTCACCTAAAATGTAAAGGTCCGCCATCAAAGGTCTAGCAGCCTTAAGTGCCTGACGGTAACGATTGTACGACGAGAACTTGATGTCAGCGTAGAAAAAATACTGCCACTCCTTCCCGGGGATTGGAAGGGACTGGATCCTGGTTAGGTTCATGTCGTAAAACGACAGGATGGTCAGGACCTGCGCCAAGGAACCTGGCTTATGAGGCAACGTGAAGCACAGCGAAGCCTTGTCCGTGTCGCTCCTCTGGATTGAGATCGCATCATCGAGAATAAGGAAACGGGTGAAATTCTGCTTGTAGGTCTCGATGCCCTTCGCGAGGATCACCAGCCCGTTCTCAGCGGCAGCCAATTCTGAAGCCACTGCTCCGATTCCCATCAGTTTGCCTTCAGAGATCTCAATGGCGCTCTTGGCGGTGTCTTCCGACTCCACCATCTTGATCCAAGGACAATTCCGCTCGAAAAAAAGTCTCGTCTGGTTAATGGCCATATAGTGCGTGCGGACCTCCTTTATGTCTTCGACACGCTGCCCCGGAAGAGCCATAAGATTCTGATGGATAGGAATATAAACCTCTCCTTTAATCTTATAGGGATTTGCCCTCAGCAACTCGAAATTAGGTAGTAGTCCGCCAGAGATGGTGTTCTCAATAGCCATCACAGCAGAAGAGGCCCTTCCTTCAGAAAGAGCCTTGAACAAACTCTCGAAAGTAGGACACTCTTCGATGGTTATATCCTCACCACGAGCCGAGTAGAACTTTCTAGCCGCCTCTTCGTGGAAGCACCCCCGATAGCCTTGGATAGCAACCGTTGTCACACTGTCATGATCTCTTTCTCCTTAGCGGAGACGAGGACGTCGATAGCCTTCACTTTGGCGTCCGTAACCTTCTGGATCTCGTCCTCTCCTTCTTTCTGGACATCCTCTGAGAAGTCACCAGCTTTCTCGGCTTTCTTCATGGCATCGACACCTTCACGACGGACATTCCTGACCGCCACTTTAGCGCTCTCGCCAGCGGCTTTGGCCTTCTTGATCAGATCCTTACGTCTTTCCTCCGTGAGAGGGGGAATAGGGCAGCGGATGATCTCTCCGTTATTCTGGGGAGTGAAACCCAGATTAGCGGCCATGATGGCTTTTTCGATGGCAGGAATAAGGCTCTTCTCCCAAGGCTGGATAGTGATGGTACGGGCGTCAGGAACGCTGACGGAAGCCACCTGTGAGATAGGAGTGTCAGTGCCGTAGTAGCTCACGGTCACATTGTTGAGAATCGAAGGGTTAGCCTTGCCCACCCTGTAGGTCTTGAGATCTTCCTCAAGGAAATCAACAGTGTCGTTCATCTTTGACTCGACACCTTTCAGAATCTCTTTGGCTTTCTCTGTTAACATCGCTTTATCTGATTTTACTTATGTACCAATGTGCCGACTTTCTCTCCGTCAAGGAGCCTCTTAAGGGCCCCAGGAACGTCGATGTCGAAAACTATGATAGGCATATTCCCATCATTGCAGAGGGCATACGCCGTCTGGTCGAGAACCCGGAGCTGCTTTGCCATCGCCTCGGAGAAGGTAATCTGCTCGTATTTCACAGCTGTGGGATCTTTTTTCGGGTCGGCGGTGTAGACGCCGTCAACTTTCGTGCCTTTAAGCATGACATCAGCACGGATCTCAAGAGCTCTGAGCGCGGCGCCGGAGTCTGTGGTGAAAAATGGATTGCCCGTGCCTCCAGCGATGAGGGCCACGCCTCCTTCCTCAAGGACCTTGACAGCGTTGTCACGGTTATAGTAACGGACAAAAGGCTCCATAGGAGTTGCGGTGAAAACCTCCGCATGGACGCCCTCGTCCTCAATGAACTGGCTGAGGGCCAATGAGTTGATCACAGTGGCAAGCATTCCCATGCGGTCTCCCCCGACCCGGTCGAAACCTTTGTCCAATCCCTGAAGGCCACGGAATATGTTACCACCTCCGTTGACCACACCGATCTGGAGCCCAGCTTTAGCGGCCTGGGCGATCTCATGAGCATATTTCCTGAGATACTCAGGCTCTAGTCCCTTCCCTTCAGGACCGCCCAGAATCTCTCCACTCAACTTAAGCAATACTCTCTTGTACATTTTCGGACAAATTTTGTCAAAAATAGTGATTTTAAATCTAATGTGAAAGACATTAGTAGCTAAACACGCAATCGAAAGCCTCGCCTCCGGCTCCGACCCTGAAGGTGTGGACCTCACGTTTGGAAGGCTTGACGGCAAAGACATCCAAGCAAAGATTCTCTTTGTAGTCAAAGAAAGCGTGAGTTGTCCCAGGAAGCATCAAGTCGGGAACTACCCATCCGTAGCCCTGGGAGATGAAATAATTGACACCACCATCCTTGGAGTGCATGTTGACATGGGAGTCCCCCGTGACCATTCCAATCAGAGTCCCTTTGGCGGCATATGAGGAAAGGATACTCATGATCCTCTCGTTGCTCGCGAGGGCCTCGGCAGTAGTAGCGACGGTGGTCCAGCGGCCTTGGGGATGGGGCATATAGTGGGCTGTCACAAGGACAGGCATATCAACAGGAGTGCTGTCCAGCAGCGCCTGGAACCAGACCATCTGCTCGTCGTCAAAGAGATAATATGAGCCGTTCTGGGTGCCGGTGCCCTGGCTGTTCAGGAATATTATCCTGATCCCCTTTCCAGGCACATCGTACCAGCCGTAGGTCTTTCCGGGAGTAAGGTGGAGATTCTCCCCTGCCTTATCCTGCCAAGGCTTCTGGAAGAAACCGCTTAGATCATTATCCGTGAAATATTTCCCTTCTCCCGCATCCCAGTCGTGATTGCCGGGAGTATAGAGCCAGACTCCGTCATATTTCAGCATCTGGGACTGGACGTTATCCACGATTTCCTTGGCATAGGCCGAATTCTCAGTGGCGGGATAGGCGTTCAGTCCTATATCGCCGAAGTTCTCTATGAAATCGCAACCGAAAGCCTCCGCGACCTTCGCTGCATGGCCTATATGCTTGTAGGTGAAACGTCCAGCAGTGTGGACATCAGTCACGATCGGGAAAGACATGACCTCATCGGCTCCCTTCCAGGCGTTGAATCTCGCGAGAGCCTCATCGATCTGGGGC
>ONUG01000056.1:0-20683 GCA_900320965.1 uncultured Bacteroidales bacterium
ACGGCCTCCAGAATGTGATCGACTCCGAGCTTTCGGATGATGAGATCCTTTCGGAATTCGTCGCATCGGTGCTTCCAACCGATCTCCTTAGCAATTTGAAGTCTTTTGTCGGTACTGTCCGAGGCCCGATCGCTGTCCGTTCGAGCTCAAAGCTGGAAGATAGTGACTATCAGCCTTTCGCGGGAGTCTATTCCACTTACATGTGTCCATTCGTCGATAATAAGGACAGGATGCTCAGGGAGCTCACGAAGGCCATTAAAAGCGTCTATGCCTCGACTTTCTACAGTGGTAGCCGCGCATATATCCAGGCTAGCGGAAACCTGATCGGCGAGGAGAAGATGGCTATAATCCTCCAGAGTATCTGCGGCTCGTCCCATGGCGAGTATTTCTACCCGATGCTCTCCGGTGTCGCTAGATCCATGAACGCTTATCCGATCGGCTCCGAGATGGCTTCAGACGGGGTTGTGAATGTGGCTTTCGGTCTTGGCAAGACGGTGGTTGATGGAGGCAGGACACTTCGAGTCAATCCCCGGAAACCCAGGAAGATACTCCAGCTTTCCTCCCCTTCCCTGGCTATGAGCGGCACTCAGACGGAGATGTATGTCCTTGACGCCAGTCCGGGGGCTTTCAAGATCTCAAGGGATGATGGGGTCAATCTGAAAAGTATCCCCGTCACTGATGTTCTTGAGACTTTCGACCACCCGGAACTTGTCTTCTCCACTTACGTGGCCGCGGATGACAGAATGCAGCCAGGAATCTCTGCCAGAGGTCCTAGGGTCATCTCATTTGATGGAATATTCCAATTCGACAGGTTCCCTCTCGCCAAGGCTTTGTCTGACATCATGGACATCTGCCGGAATGAATTGATGTCCGAGGTCGAGATAGAGTTCGCCCTGGATCCCGTTCCTGGAAGCTCCGGCAAGGAAGCCTCTCTTAAGTTATTGCAGGTCAGGCCAGTTTCGGACAGCTTGTCGTTCAAGACTTCGTCAATGTCAGAGGCTACGGGATCGATGGAGAAAATCCTCGTCCAAAGCGACCAGGCCCTCGGGAACGGCCTTTTCCAGGAATCAGGTTATCTGGTTGTCATTCCTCCCGGGACTTTCGACAAGATGCGCACCAGGGAGATCGCTGATGAGGTCGCCAAGATCAATTCGGAGATGTCTGCCCGGGGAGATTCATATTTCCTGATCGGACCAGGCCGGTGGGGTTCCTCAATTCCAACCCTTGGCGTTCCAGTGAGCTGGACAGACATTTCTGCCGCCAGGATGGTGGTTGAGTATGGGATGGACGGGTTCAGGATTGAGCCTAGCCAGGGAACTCACTTTTTCCAGAACATTACCTCCCTTGGAGTAGGTTATCTCTCCGTCGACGAATACGCCGGTTCCGGGAAGGTCGATTTTGACGCTTTTAACGCGCTGGAACTGGCATTCGAGGGCAAGTTCGCCCGGGTCTACAAGGTTGCCTCCTTGACTGGTTATATCGACAGGGAGAGCGGAAAGGCTGTAATCGGATTCTGATATGGGGAAAACAATTGTCTATCAACTGCTTCCGAGGTTATGGGGAAATATGGCCCCAGATCCGGTCCCTTCCGGATCTCTTGAGAGGAACGGCACTGGCAAATTCAGCTCTATCGACGCTGAGACCCTGTCTTGGCTTTCCGGGGAATTAGGCGTGACCCACGTCTGGCTGACAGGCGTGATCAGACATGCGACCACTGAGTCTTTCGATGGGTGCCTGGCTTCCGATCCTACCGTCGTGAAAGGGAAGGCTGGCAGTCCTTATGCGATTACCGACTATTTTGATGTTAATCCATATTTGGCTGATAATCCGTCAGCTAGAATGGATGAGTTTAAGTTATTGTTAGATAGGATCCATTCCGCTGGCCTTAAGGTTTTGATAGACTTTATCCCCAACCATGTCTCCCGGGATTATGGTAAAGTCGGGCTTAGTCATGTCCCTCAGGAGGGGGTTCTTGGAGCCTCCGACGATCCTTCTTTTCATTGGAGAGCGGAGAACGATTTCTATTATTATCCCGGCCAGAGTCTTCACTTGCCATGTGGCGGGAGGTATTATGAGAATCCTGCCAAGGCTTCCGGCAACTGCTTTTCCCCTGCCCCTGGAATAAATGATTGGTACGAGACTATTCGTTTGAATTACTGTGACTTCCACACTCCGACATGGGACAGGATGCTAGAGATTGTCTTGTTCTGGTGCTCGATGGGTGTGGACGGATTCCGGTGCGACATGGTTGAGATGGTCCCGTGGCAGTTCATGAAATGGCTCATCGAAAAAGTTAAAGCTTCTTATCCGGGTGTGATATTCATTGCCGAGGTCTATCAGAAGGACCTTTACAGGAGATATGTCGAGGAGGTCGGTTTTGATCTGCTGTACGACAAGTCAGGCCTGTACGACACCCTAAGGTCTGTGGTCCAAGGGGACGGGACAGCTCGAGCCATCACATGGAACTGGCAGTCTCTTGGCGACTTACAGCCTCGGATGCTCAATTTCCTCGAGAATCATGACGAGCAGAGATTCGCCTCGGATTTCTTTGCCATGGATGCCTCGAAGGCGGCAGCTCCCCTATGCGTCTCCCTTCTGCTGAATGACTCGGCCTTCATGATCTACAATGGCCAGGAGGCCGGTGAGAGGGGCATGGAATCCGAAGGGTTCAGTGGCCTTGATGGAAGGACAACCATTTTCGACTGGTGGAGCGTGCCTTCCTTGAGGAGGTTGTATGGCCATATTCATTCCGGCTCTGGATTGAAGGATGAGGAGAAGGCTGTCCTTGACCTTTACAAGGTCATATTGGACATTGCCAGGAATACTTCAGGCCGGACTTATGACCTTTGCTATCTCAACGAAGGATCTTCCGGTTTCGACCCGGACAGGCACTTCGCGTTCCTCCGCGGAGGCGAAGGCAGGGCGACGCTTTTCGTCTGTGATTTTTCCGGGAAAGATTCCATTGTCAATGTGGCTATTACCCCGGAGGCCTTCGCTTACATGGGGATAAACAAAAAGGAGACACTCGTAAAAAGCGTCTCCTTAAGAGGTTACGGGTATTCCGCTTTACCAGTTTAAGATCTTCTTGAAGTCATACTCCTCAGGATTGGGGACATAAGCCTTCGCGGCCTCGTAGTCCTCAGGGGTGATGTAGTGGCAGATGTGCTCGTAATAGTTGCGGGCGATGCCACCGTCGACAGAGGAGCGGGGTTGCCGTAGACGTCAACGTAGACCATGCAGCCTGTCTCGCCCTTCTTGTAGAGCTCATAGACACCCATGGCCAGCTCGGTGCAGTAGGAAAGGTCGTAAGCGACTGGATCCTGGCAACGGACATCGTATCCGATCTCCACGGGACGGGTCTTGACCTTCATGCCGACCTTCTTGAACTCTTTCTCGAGAATATCGTTGAAAAGGACAGCCTTGCTGATCTTTCCAAGCTCAGGATGACCGTGCTCGTCGTAGGTCATATGGACGCCTGTGGCCTTAATGTCCTCAGCGTCAAGATCATGGAACACGCCTTCAGCGACAACGACGGTACCGTAACCGATGCCCAGGAGTTTCCTCTTGAGGATGGCGGAGAGGGTGAGCTTGATGATCTTGTCGACCGTGATGGTGGTCTTGTTGAACATCTCAGGGATGATGGTCATAGGGCAGTGGGTAGCCTCACCGATTCCGAGGGCGAGATGGCCGGCCGAACGGCCCATGGCTGAGATAAGGAGCCAGTTGCCTGAAGTGCGGGCATCCTCGTAGACTGTACGGGCGATGTGGGCACCCTCGTCCTTGGCAGAGTTGAAGCCGAAGGTAGGGGCATTAGCCGGAAGAGGAAGATCGTCGTCAATCGTCTTGGGGACGTGGATGTTGTGGATGGGATAGCTCTTGGCCTCAAGGAACTTGGCGATTCTGTTGGCTGTGGAGGCTGTGTCATCTCCACCGACAGTCACAAGAAGTTTCACGTTGTTGTCCTGGAACAGGGCAAGATTGAAATTGTTCTCGAAATCATCGTCAGTCGGCTTGAAGCGGCTCATCTGAAGGTAGGATCCTCCCCTGTTGAAATAGGCGTCAGCCTTGAAGAAATCGATGTCCTCAGTCCGGGGATTCTTGTTGAAAAGGCCTGAATAACCACCGTGGAGTCCTATGACCCTGAAGCCGTTGGTAAGGAAAGTCTTGGCCACTGAGAACACGACGGTGTTCATTCCGGGAGCGGGGCCGCCGCCGCAAAGAATGATGATTGAATCTTTCATGATATAAATGATGTTGTTTAAAAAGTCTTGTTAAACACAGCGAGTCACAAATTTAATCCATTTCTGGAAATTATCGGCAATTTTCGTTAAATTTGTAATCTTTAAGACTATCATCTGGGATGGACAGGAAGCAGGCACAGGCAAGGATCCTCGAATTGCGCGATACCCTCTGGGAGAACAGCCGGAGGTACTATGTCGACAACGCTCCGACAATGAGCGATTTCGACTATGACCATCTTATGCGCGAACTGGAGGATCTCGAGAACGAGTTCCCTGACCTCAGGACCCCTGACTCTCCCACACAGAGGGTCGGAAGTGACCTGGACAAGGGCTTCGCCCAGTACCCTCACCGCTATCCGATGCTTTCCCTCGGGAACACGTACAATATTTCCGAGATAGAGGATTTCGCCAGGCGTGCTGTCAAAGAACTGGGAGAAGAGGTTGGCTTCACATATTCGTGCGAGCTAAAGTTCGATGGCACAGCTATCTGCTTGACTTACAGGAATGGAAAGCTCTTTAGGGCTCTGACTAGAGGCGATGGGGCTGTTGGTGACGACGTGACCGCTAATGTGAGGATGATCTCCAATATTCCCCTTTCGCTTACTGGTTCCGGCTGGCCGGAGGAGTTTGAGATCAGAGGGGAGATACTCATGCCTTACGAGTCTTTCGACCGTCTGAACAGGGAAAGGATCGAGAATGAGGACCAGCCTTTCGCCAATCCACGCAATGCCGCTTCGGGGTCACTTAAGCTTCAGGATCCCAAGGAGGTTTCGAGGCGGGGGCTGATGTGTACTCTGTACCATATTCCTGCCCAGAGCGTCTCTTTCGCCACTCATTCCGAGGCTTTGGACGCCGCTCTTTCATGGGGACTGCCGGTCTCACCGGAAAGGAGGGTTGTCAGCGGAATAGAGGGAATCGAGGAATACATCTCGTACTGGGACCAGCACAGGAAGTTCCTGCCGTTCCCTACAGACGGCATAGTCATAAAGATCAATGAGCTGGATTTCCAGAACGCCCTTGGCTACACCGCTAAGTCACCTCGGTGGGCCGTCGCGTTCAAGTTCCAGGCTGAAGAGGCATTGACCAGGCTCGTCTCCATCGATTACCAGGTCGGAAGGACGGGGGCTGTCACTCCGGTGGCGAACCTCTCCCCTGTCCAGTTGGCCGGAACCGTCGTTAAAAGGGCGACCTTGAACAACGAGGACTTCATCAGGGAGATGGATGTCAGGGTTGGAGACATGGTCAAAGTGATAAAGGGCGGGGAGATCATCCCGAAGATCATCGACGTGGATCTTTCAAAACGGCCTTCTGACGCTGTCAGACCCGTTTTTCCCACTGTCTGTCCGGATTGCGGTACCCCTTTGGTCAAAGAGGGAGATGAGGCGAAGTGGTTCTGTCCCAACGTCGACGGCTGTCCTACCCAGATCAAGGGGAAACTTGTTCATTTCCTCGGAAGAAAAGCCATGAATGTGCTTGCCGGAGACGCTACTGTCGAGCAGATGTACAATCTCGGACTTGTGAGGACTCCCGCTGATTTCTATTCGCTTGACAAACAGAAACTTCTGATGCTTGACGGCTGGAAGGACCGAAGCGCTGAGCGATTCCTCGAGAGTCTTGCCGCCTCGCGGTCGGTGCCTTTCGGGAGGGTTTTGTTCGCCCTCGGGATCCGTTATGTCGGAGAGACCACCGCGAAGGAACTCGCCAGGACTTTCGGCGATGTCGATTCACTGGCGGCAGCCTCTCTGGATGACCTGCTTTCTGTACGGGACGTCGGCGATGTGATCGCCAGAAGTGTCTACGAATATTTCCGGGACGATCATAATCTTAAGCAGATAAGCCGGCTCAAAGAAGCTGGGCTACGTTTTACCATGGAGGAGGAGACTCTCCCCTCTTCCGAGGCTCTTTCGGGAATGTCGATAGTGATTTCAGGCAATTTCTCGATTTCCCGTGACGAGATGAAAAAACTGATCGAGGCGAATGGAGGCAAGAACAGCTCCTCGGTCAGCGGTAAGACATCTTTTCTCTTGGCTGGAACTAAGCCTGGTCCTGAGAAGATCAAGAAAGCCGGAGACCTTGGGATCCGGATCGTGAGCGAGGAGGAGTTCATGTCAATGATTCCGGCCTCCCCTGCCGCAGAGGCTCCCTCGGGCGGTGATAATATTGTGGAACCAACTTTATTTTAAGCGATTATGGGTTGGTTCAAGGACTTGTTTTTCAAAATCCAGACATACATCCGGTGGGTTACCAAGTTTGTCACTCACGACATTTGGCACTTCAACCTGGATGATCTCTCAAAAGCGAAGGCCAGGTTTGTCCGCGACCTTAAGGTTGTGATAGACGCCTTCAAGAATTTCGCTGACGAGAAGATCGGATTCCAGTCTGTGGCTCTCAGTTATTTCTGTACTTTGGCTGTTGTGCCCATGATTGCCGTGGCTTTCGCCGTCACTAGCGGTTTCGGTCTGGAGAATGTCCTTCTGGATGCCTTGTATTCCGCTGACATTAGCCAAACAGTGATTGACACCTTGATGAATAGCGCGTCCAACATAATCGATGCTTCCAAGTCTGGGGTGTTCGGCGTCATTACCGCCTTGTCTTTCGTCTGGCTCGTGATCTGGATGATGAACAGGGTCGAGAAAGTGTTCAACAATGTATGGCATGTCAAAAAGCCTCAGCGTAAGGCTCTTAAGAGTTACGGGGTAGATATCATCATCATGATACTTATCCCGTTTGTTGTCTTGATATTCTTTGCCGGAACCGTCGTTTATTCCCATGTGCTTGACTTGATTCCTAACAGTTTCGGAATCTCCAACAGGATAAAATCCTTCCTCGGTTGGCTGATTTTCGCCGGGGTCGCCATCATGACGCTTTCAGCGATGTATAAATTCATTCCCGCCACCCATGTTGAGTACCGTTTCGCTTTGAAAGCCGCACTCTGGGCCGGGATCCTCTTCACGTTGCTCCAGTACCTTTACCTTGAGACGCAGGTTCTCGTCACGAACATAAACGCTGTCTATGGTGCCGTCGCCGCGCTTCCGCTCTTTATGATGTGGCTGAGGTTCGGATGGCTTATCATACTGTACGGAGCCCAATTCTCCTATTCTTTCCAGATGATCCAGAAAAAGGAAGAAGAGACTAAAGATTTAAAAAAGATTGAGGCATGAGTTTCTCCAAGTTCACAGAACACGACTACGAGATTATCCAGGAGAGCTATTCCGAGTTGAAGGAGGCCGCCAGGAAAAGATGCGCCAACCAGGAGGAACTGGATGTCGTCCAAAAAGCCTTTGATTTCGCTAATGAGGCTCATAAGAATGTCCGCAGGCGTTCCGGTGGCCCTTACATCATCCATCCGATCGAGGTCGCCAAGATCGTTGTCTGCGACATAGGTCTCGGGTACAAGTCCATTGCCGCGGCCCTTCTGCATGATGTGGTGGAAGACACTGACTACACTGTCGATGACATAAGGAACCTGTTCGGTGACAAGATCGCGAGCCTGGTGGACGGACTGACAAAGATCAAGATCGTTCTCGACAACGAGGAGCGCTCCAAGAAGTCAGACGATGTCTACTCAGAGAGTCTCCAGGCGGAGAACTTCAAGCGGATCCTCCTGACCCTGAATGACGATGTGAGGGTCGTGCTGATTAAGCTTGCTGACAGGCTACATAATTGCAGGACAATAGATTCCATGCCCGAGTACAAGCGGGATAAGATTCTCAGCGAGACGATGTTCATATTCATTCCTCTCGCCCACAGGCTTGGTCTTTATGAGATCAAGTCCGAGATGGAGAACATCTGGCTCAAGTACAAGGAACCGGACGCTTACAAGGAGATCTCCGGTCTGGTCAGCAAGAACATCACCGACCTCGAGAGGCAGATCGACGATTTCATCGAGCCGATAGAGACTGCCTTGCGCCAGTCCGGATTCAGTTTCACTATCCGGAAAAGGGTCAAGACCCCATATTCGATCTGGCACACCTTCGCGTGGTGTTCACGCCGGATCCTGGAGCCAAGGAGAGCGAGAGGGACCAGTGTTACCATATCTTCTCAATCATTACCGGAATCTACCGTTACAAGCCGGACCGAGTCAGGGACTGGGTCAAACATCCGAAAAGCAACGGCTACGAGGCCCTTCATTGTACATTGATGAGTGACAGGGGAATATGGATTGAAGTCCAGATCCGTTCGAAGAGGATGGACGACATCGCGGAGAAAGGCATCGCCGCCCACTGGGCGTACAAGCAGGAAGGATACATCAGTGAGAACGACAGCGAGATGGACAAATGGCTTGCCAAGGTCAAGGACATCCTTGTCAGTCCGGATGTCAATGCCCTGGAGCTTCTAGATATTATTCATAATGACCTTACCAGCAGCGAGATAACCGTGTTCACCCCGAAGGGTGAGCAAAGGTCTGTCCAAAAGGGGGCCACAGCCCTGGATTTCGCTTATGGCATCCACACGGAGATCGGTAACAAGGCGATCGCAGCTAAGGTCAACATGAAGCTCGTCCCTCTTTCCCATGTTCTCAAGACCGGCGACCAGGTGGAGATCATCACCGCGGAGAACAGTTCTCCAAAACGCGAGTGGCTCCGCTTCCTTCAGACCCGACACGCCCGTAATGTGGTCATAGACTATTTCAAAGGCAGCAAGAAGGAGATTGTCGAACTTGGTAAAAATACCCTCTCAACTCAGCTGGAGTCTTTGGGTTACCGCCTTAATTCTGATTCGATAGAGCTTCTTTGCAAGCATTTCAATATTCCCGGTAAGAATTCCGAAGAACTTTATTTCAGGACCGGACTTGGACTCTTGTCGCTTGATTCGCTTGGCGAAGCGCTTGCCTCCTCGAGCCCGTCTCGTACCCATTACTGGCCTTTCTCGCTCTTTATCAGGAGGAAGGACAACCAGCAGCAGTCCGCCAAGGAAAAAGAGGCTTATGTGATCGCCTCATGCTGCCGACCTATCCCTGGCGACGCTGTCGTCGGGATCAAGAATCCGGACGGTACAGTGACTGTCCATAAGAAGACGTGTCCTGTGGCCGACAGCATCGCGTCCAAGCATGGAGACAGGGTTGTCGTGCCTCAGTGGGAAAATGAAGGCGACAACAAGGCGTTCCCGGCGAGGATCGCTTTGAAAGGAATAGACCGTGTGGGACTTCTCAATGAGATCTCACGGTACATCTCACTTGTCATGGGTGTCAACATGAAAAAGGTGCTTCTGAGTACGGAACAAGGAATATTCGAGGGCTACATCGACCTTAGTGTCCACGACAAGTCCGCCCTTGAGAGAATGATCCGCAAACTGTCATCAATCGATGGCATACAAAGTGTAGCTAGAACGGAGTTATGAAAAATTTTATCTCAAGATATTTCCCGCTGATCCCCGCTGTCGTGATCATCATCCTGACAGTGTTTTCACACTCGTGCGCGAACACGACCCAGGCCCCGCGCGGCGGACTCAAGGACACCATACCACCTACTCTTGTGAAGGTCTCCCCCGCTCCCGGATCCACTAATGTTCCATTGGACGGAGCTCGTATCGTGTTCACCTTCAACGAGTATGTCGTTGTGAAGGATCCCAAGGGGATCTATCTCTCCCCTCCCCAGAAGAAAGCGCCCAAGTACAAGATCAAAGGGAAGAGTGTCGTGGTCTATTTTGAGGAGGATCTTCTTCCGGACTTGACCTACACACTCGACTTGACCGGAGCGATCGCTGACAATAACGAAGGCAATTTCTTCCCTGGATTCACCACCTATTTCTCTACCGGAGACGTTGCCGACTCGATGTTCATCACGGGTACAGTCTACAATTCCTCAGACCTCAAGCCGATTCCCGGAGCCACCGTGATGCTTTACAAGGATCACAGAGATTCCGCGGTGTTTCTTAACCGGCCGGTCGCGTCAGTCCGTACAGACGATTGGGGCTACTTTTCTCTCAGGAATATAAAAGACACTCTCTATAGGGCTTATGCCATAGTCGACGGGAATGCCAACAACGTCTACGATCCTGATGAGGACAGGGTGGCGTTCATTGACACGCTGGTCCGTCCAAAGAATGTGGTCAGGGACTCGATCCCGGAATTGATGAAGTATGACATGAAGGACACCTTGAGCTGTCTGTCCAGACATTCTGAATTGACATTCAATGTGTTCCGAGAGAGACCCTCGAAGCAGATGCTGATGAACAAGAAGCGTACTTCAGAGAGGGGCGCCTATGTGACTTTCATGGCTCCAGACGCCAAGATCGATTCCCTGTGGTTCAAGGGCTTCCCCGCTGAGAAGGTAATCACGGAGTTCAATATTCCCAACGATAGTCTATTGCTCTGGATCAATGATTCCAGAAGGATGCCGGACACCTTGAAATTATGCATCAAGTACTGGAAGACAGACACTTTGGGTGTGCTTGTACCTGCCGAAGAGGAGATTCCTTTAATGTATGAGGAAGGCGACCAAGGCGGTAAGGGAAAGGGATCTTCCAAGAGCTCCTCGAGGAAGCGTAAGATAGAGCCGTCCGACACGACATGCGCGATCAAACTCACGGCCACCCCGGAAAATTTTGAGCAGGACGGAATCATCATGGAATTCGATGATCCTCCCTTCCTTGGCTATTTCGACAGCCTCAGGTTATTCTCAATCAATCCAAAACAACTCCAGCAAAAGGAGAAATTCACGATTGCCCGCGATTCCCTTAACTTGAGGCGGTATGTGATCACTCCCCAAGTAAAGATCCAGCAAGGATACGAGTACGTTTTCAAGGTTCCGCACAGGATATTCAAGGACATCAACGGCAATTGGAACGACAGCACCCAGGTCAAGGTCTCACTCCCCACGGGGGATGACCTGAGCCTTTTCACCCTTCACCTTAAGGGTGTGAATAACAAATACATTGTCCACCTTATGGATGAGCGCAAATCCTCAATCCTGCGAGAGTACATTATCGACAAAGACAGCGATCTCCTGTTCCCTTATCTTAAGAAAGGAAAGTACTGCATCAGGATAACGGAGGACATCAACAGGAACGGGATTGTCGACACGGGCGATCTCCTTAAGCACAGGCAACCCGAGCGGGTCCGTTTCCTGAAAACCGACGACAAAGACACTTTTGACATACCGGAGCGGAGCGAGATTGAGCAGGAACTCGATGTAGAGCGGTTCATGTCTGAATAGGAATATTCCAAGATGAAGAAAATCATTGCCATAGTTTCCTTGATCCTCTCGGCCTGGACAATCTCTGCCCAGGAGACTTTCCCTGAGGACACCTTAAAGAAGTCGTTTTCGCTGAACGATTATCTGATCTTTGGCGTAGAGTACGGAGCTTCTTTGAGCAGGATGCAGTTTAACCCCTCGAAGACCCAGGGGAACCTCTTTGTGCCTCACACTTTCGGTGTCTATGCTGTCAAATACGGCAAATTGTTTGACGGCAGCCCGAATTTCGGCCTCAAGGGCGGAGTTCGCTACAGCCATGAGGGCTACCAGTTCAAGATGAACAAGGAGACCGGGATCACCCCTACTCTCGAGGGAGCTGAGAAAGCTATAATCGATATTGTGGAAGTCCCGTTGATGGCACATTTTCACGCTGACGGCCTCCATTTCAAGTTCATGGTCGATCTTGGCATCTATGGGGGTTACAGGCTTGGAATCGAGCGTATTGGTGAATATGTCCGGGAAGAAATTGAGCATGACTTCCTTGAGTGGGACTATCGTCTTGATTACGGAATCACCGGAGGCGTTGGTTTCGGCCTTGTGTTCGATCCCATCGAGTTCCACGTCAACGCCGGTGTGCGCTATTCCTGGGGATCCCTGTACCGGGCTGACTACCTCAGTCCGGATTTTTACCGTTTCGCCTATCCGCTTGACTTCATGCTGACAACGGGAGTCTATTTCCAGATCACTAAACGCAACGGTAAGACCAAAGGGCAGATCCGCAGGGAAGCTTACGATCAGGTTTATAATCCGAAAACAAATGGAGACTTTAACGGCCAGGGCAGGTGATGTCCTAATCGGCGGTGGAGGACACATTGTTGTCCAGACCATGTGCAATACTCACACTTCAGATGTGGAAGCGACTGTGGATCAGTGTGTCAGGTTGGCTTCGGCTGGAGCTGAGATGATTCGTGTCACTGTTCCAGGCATGATGGATGTCGAGCCTCTGAGAAAGATTAAAGAGTCTCTCCTTGAACGCGGGATCCATGTCCCCCTGGTTGCTGACATCCATTTTTCAGCGCAGACCGCGCTCGCTGTCGCTCCGATCGTCCAGAAAGTCAGGATTAATCCAGGCAATTTCCACAAAGATCATGGCGAGGCTGTCAGGATGTTCCGGGAATTGATCCGCCTGTGTGACAAGACCGGCACGGCGATTAGGGTCGGAATAAACCATGGATCTCTTGGCGAGTACATCACCAACCTTTACGGCAACACTCCGGAAGCGATGGCTAAGGCCGCTATGGACTGGCTCGGAATCTGTGTTGAAGAGGGTTTCTTCAATGTCGTGGTCTCACTGAAGTCCAGCAACACTCTTGTCATGGTCGAGGCCTATAGGAAGTTGGCTGCCGCGATGAAAGAGGAAGGTCACATCTTCCCCATGCATCTTGGTGTCACGGAGGCTGGTGACGGGGACAGCGGGCGAATCAAGTCTTGTGTCGGCATCTCCTCTCTCCTGTCTGAGGGGATTGGAGATACGATCAGGGTCTCTTTGACCGAGGATCCCGAGAATGAGATTCCAGTGGCCAAGTACTTGGCTGCCAGGTACCGCCGGCAGATTGTCTCGTCGATGAGCGCGGTCTCCGTCTCCGGGAAAAAGGCTATCGCCGAGTATCACTCCCCTTCCTTTGAGACTCTTCTTCTTGATGTCTCATGCGATTTTGGGAAACGGCTGCTTGACAGGGATTTGGATGAATTGGAACTAAAGGGTGACTATCTTGACGATAGCGGTTGCCCCGTCTCTATTGAGGATTCTGGCAAAGGGGCGTACCTTGTCGATGAGCTCCTGCAGGCGGCCAGGCGCCGGTTCTATAGGCCGGAGTATATCGCATGCCCTGGATGCGGACGGACCATGTACGATCTTCAGGCTGCCTTGGCTGAAGTCAAGGCGAAAACCTCCCATCTCAAAGACACGGTTATCGCCGTGATGGGATGCATAGTCAACGGTCCTGGTGAGATGGCAGACGCTGATTGGGGTTATGTCGGTGAAGGAGGCGGTAAAGTCTCGATCTATAAAGGAAAAACGCCTCTCCTTCGGCATGTCCCGCAAGAAGAGGCTGTTAATCGTCTGCTTGAGCTGATAGAGTCCGGAGGATCTATTTGAGCCTAGCTATCTTAGTCACGCCACCCACAGTGAGTTCTCCTTCATGGACGAGGATCTCAGCGTCCAGAGGAAGGTACATGTCGATCCTCGAGCCAAACTTGATGATCCCGCACTGCTTGCCTCTCTCGACCTTCATTCCTTCCTTCGAATAGCACACTATCCTCCTGGCGAAAGTTCCCGCTATTTGCTTGAAAAACACTTCACCACGCGCGTTGCGGACAACCGATGACGAGTGTTCGTTCTTCTCGGATGACTTTGGGTGGAAGGCGAGGAGATATTTTCCAGGATGGTACTTGTAGTAAGATACTTCGCCTGTGATGGGCCAGAAATTCACATGGACATCGAAGAAGTTCATGTAAATGGACACCTGCATCCTTTCCTCCTTGAAGTACTCGGGCTCAAGAGCCTTTCCGACCACGACTATCTTGCCGTCGGCGACGGCGGTGACCAGACTATCATCACCCTCGGGGATTTCTCTTTCAGGCACGCGGTGGAACCAGAACACAAAGAAAGCGAATACCGCCAGGAACACCAGGATCGGAATAAGGATCCATAGTGGCTTGATCAGCAGGATGGCGGCAATGGCCAGGACAAGGCTGATCGCCCAGTATGAAGCGATGGTTCCTTTAGAGTCTTTATCGATGACAATCTTTTTCATTGCGGACTGTTATAGAAGATCAAAAATGGCGAGGTAGATAGCTCCGAAAGGCATCGCCATCAAAGTGCTGTCAAAACGATCCAAAAGCCCTCCATGCCCGGGGATGATATTTCCGGAGTCCTTGACTCCGAAAACCCTCTTCCACTGGGATTCATAAAGGTCACCGTAAACCCCGGCTACTGACATGATCAGGGCAAGGATCAAAGAGTGGATGAGAGGGAACTTAAGAAGTCCTACTTTGAATAGCACGAATGCGGCGACCACGGACATGATCACACCACCGACGAAACCGATCCATGTCTTTTTAGGGGAAACGGTGGGAAACAGCTTCTCCGGGAACTTCTTTCCGAGGGTTATGCCCAGGGCAAAGGCTCCGACATCAGAACACCAGATGATTATGAAGAAGCAAAGCAGAAGATTGCCGCTGAAGTTGCCGGCCTTGTCGAAGGCGATAAGGTTGCCCAGGGCAATCGGGACAGCGATGTACAGAAGGCCGGTGTAGATGTTGGAGAATTTGCCATATTCCTCCTTGTCTTTGACGTAGAGGGAGTTGATCATCACGATAAAGACAGGAATCATGGCGAGCGCGATGAAGCGCATCGGAATGTGGTAAGTCGATGCCGCGAAGAGAATCCCGAACAGGAATATACCCGCCAGGATGGCCAGTACCTTCGAGAAGGTGTAACTATGGCCCATGGTTATCTCGTAGAACTCCACCAGCATCACCGACATGATGAAGATCATCATCCCGGCGAACAGGAATTTGTTGAACATCAGGCAGACCACCATCACGATGATGAAGGCTATGCCTGATATTGTCCTGACAGTCACATTATTCATCACTACCAAGATTTTCCTTTTCCTCTTCCGGCTCATCTTCCGGGGCGGAATCGGCTGGTTTGACTTTAGGGCCGAGAATACGCTCGATGTCCTCAGCGAAGATCACCTCTTTCTCAAGAAGCAGTTTAGCCATCTCGACAAAACCTTCCTTGTTGTCGAGCAGGATCTTCATGGTCCTCTTGTGGACCTCGTCGACAAGATCCTTTACTTCCTGGTCCATGACTTCGGCGGTCTTCTCGCTGTAGGGCTTGGTGAGATCATATCCCCTGGCTCCGGTTGAGTCGAAGAAAGACAACTCTCCCGTCTTCTCCCCCATTCCGTAGAACTGGATCATGTTGTAGGCGATCCGAGTCAGTCTCTCAAGGTCGTTGAGAGCTCCGGTGGCGGGTTCTCCATTGATGATCTCCTCGGCGACTCGTCCTCCCATAAGGGAACACATCTGGTCCATGAGATAGGACTTGGAAAGGATCTTCCTCTCGTCAGGAAGGTACCAGGTCAGTCCGAGAGCGTCACCTCTTGGAATCAGACTTACCTTGAACACAGGGTCGGAATATGGCAGGAGCCAACCCACTGTGGCGTGACCGGCCTCATGGTAGGCTGTGGTCTTCTTCTCCGCAGGGGTAAGGATCGAACTCTTGCGCTCCAATCCACCGATGATACGGTCGACCGCGTCAAGGAAATCCTGCTTGTCAATCTCTGACTTGTTCTTTCTGGCCGCTGTGAGGGCAGCCTCGTTGCAGACATTGGCGATGTCAGCGCCCGAAAATCCGGGTGTGTGCTGTGCCATGAACTTGACGTCGAAATCCTTAGCGATTTTGAGGCCTCTCATGTGGACAAGGAATATCTCCTCGCGCTCTTTAAGCTCCGGCAACTCAACATGGATCTGGCGGTCGAACCTTCCAGCGCGCATCAAAGCTTTGTCAAGGATGTCCGCACGGTTGGTCGCAGCGAGGATGATCACACCGGAATTCGTGTCGAATCCGTCCATCTCGGTCAGAAGCTGGTTAAGTGTGTTCTCTCTCTCATCATTTGAGGAGAATCCGACATTCTTGCCCCTGGCGCGACCAACGGCGTCGATCTCGTCGATGAAGACTATGCAAGGGGCTTTCTCCTTCGCCTGCCTGAAGAGGTCACGTACCCTGGAAGCTCCGACTCCCACGAACATCTCCACGAAATCCGAACCGGAAATGGAGAAGAACGGAACGTTAGCCTCCCCGGCCACAGCTTTGGCCAGGAGAGTCTTTCCGGTACCGGGAGGGCCGACCAGGAGGGCACCCTTGGGAATCTTTCCGCCAAGGGCGGTGTATTTCTGCGGATTCTTAAGGAAATCAACGATTTCCATGACTTCCTCCTTCGCTCCGTATAGTCCGGCGACGTCTTTGAAGTTGACGTTGACCTTATCCTTGTCGGCAAGTTTTCCGGTGGATTTCCCGACATTGAATATTCCTCCGCCAGGACCACCAGGACCGGCGCCCATGTTCTTGTTGAAACCACGGAACATCCAGACCCACATGAGGATGAGAAGGATCGGGAATATCAGCCATTCCAGGATATCGGTCCAAGCGTGGCTGGCGCTCTCGACGACCACTTTCACCTGGTCGGCCGGAGAGAGCCGCGCATTGAGTTCCTCGAACTCTTTCTCGGAATCGAACTTGTCCGAGACAAGGAAAATGAAATGCGGAGAGCTCGACGGGACCTTGCCCCCGAACTTGTCGGCATATTTCGAAATACGGTCGGGTTTGACCGTGATGTCGCCACGGAACTCGTTCCGGATGAACGTTATCTCCTTGATGTCGCCTGCGACGAACATCTCCTTCACCTCAGCCCACTCGATCTTTTGGGGGTTGGTTCCGCTGTTGTTCATCAGCAGCCAGCCAATCCCGAGAATAAGAAGGATATAGAACCAGGAAAAATTGAACCTTATCCGGACAACCTTGCGACGAGGCTCTTGCTCATTATTCGGCATCTTTCTTGGTCTTTTTGGTTTTGGGTCTGTCTTTGTATTCTTTCTGTGGAGCGTCAGCCCACAATTCCTCGAGCCTGTAGAACTGGCGGTACTCGGTCAGGAAGATGTGCGCTACGATGTCACCGTAGTCCAGGATGATCCAGAAATTGTTCTCCATCCCTTGGGTGCGGAGAGGCTTACGCCCCAACTCCCTCATCTTGTCGATGACATTGTCCGCTATGGCGTTGACATTAGTTGTCGAGTCCGCGTTGCAGATCATAAAATGATCAGTTATCGCGGTACCTATGGTCCTCAGGTCCACTCCGACGACATTCTGGGCTTTCTTGTCAAGCATGGCGTCGGCCATGACTCTAAGATCGTGTGTGATCATATTGATAAACTTTGTTAATTTCGCGTTAATTTCTTTAAGCTACAAATATAACGAAAAATAGACAATAATCGAACCAATGGGGAACAAGGTGACAATCACGTGGGTTGAAGAGACAGATTCCACGCAGGATGAGGTCAGAAGGCACATTCGGGAATATGCCAATATGTCAGTCGTAGCCGCATTGTACCAGACGGCCGGTCGCGGTCAACGGGGGAACAAGTGGCACTCAGGCAAGGGCGAGAACCTGACTTTCTCTATGCTCGCCCTTTTCGGGAAGGATGGGTTCCCTCCCATCCCGGCCACCCGGCAGTTCGATCTCACCAAGGCCGCTACTCTTGGGGTCGCCGGTTATCTTGAGACCAAGGGAATCGAATGTTCCATCAAATGGCCCAATGACATCTATGTGCGTAACAAGAAGATTTGCGGGATGCTGATAGAGAATGTTCTGGAAGATGGCTTTGTCGGCTCCAGCATTATCGGGATCGGCTTGAATGTCAACCAGAAGGACTTTCCGCCTGGCCTTGTCAATCCGACATCTATGAGTATGTCGACCGGAAAGACTTATGATATTCGAGAAGAGTTGGAGAAACTATCCGCCTCACTGGAGGAGTGGTTCGGAAAGATTTTCGACCAAAGTCGTCCTGATGGAATCGACGGATTCTACGAAGATCGCCTTTACCGGAAAGGGGTCACTTGTGAGTATGTCCTCTGCTCGGACGGATCTGTTTTCGAGGGTACGATCATTGGGGTCTCACCGGATGGAAAGCTTTTGATTAAAAAGAAAAATGGCGAACTGAATCAGTTCGCCTTCAAAGAGATAAGTTATATTATTTAAACTCTCATTTTAGATATTGCCAAAGCAGGATCTTCGGACTTGAAAACCGAGCTTCCTGCGACTAGCATTGTAGCTCCGGCCTCAATGAGCGCTTTGGAATTGGCGGCGGACACTCCCCCGTCGACCTCAATGTCCTTGACAACTCCCCTTCTGTCCATCTCAGCTCTAAGGGCCGCTATCCTGCTGATCGATGCCTCGATGAATTTCTGTCCTCCGAAGCCGGCGAACACCGACATGATAAGGAAGAAATCAGCCTCGTCAATGTACTTGAACAACCTTTCGACTTCCACGTCCGGGTCAATCGCGAGTCCAGCCTTGACTCCGCAGGATTTAGCGAGGGCGATGTATTCCGAGGCGTCTTTTCCCGCTTCGTCGGCGGCCTCGAGGTGGAAACTGATCAAGGATGCCCCAGCTTTCGCGAACCTTTCAATGAATTTGTCCGGATTGATGATCATGAGGTGGACGTCGAGTGGAATCGTGGCTATCTGGGCGACAGCCTCCATGACCGGGAAACCGAATGAGAGATTCGGGACCAGGCATCCGTCCATCACGTCGAAATGGAGGAGATCGGCGTGGTCATTGACAAGGCGTACATCCCTGTCAAGATGCAGGAAATCAGCGGCTAGTATTGATGGAGCTATTTTTACCATATTCACTATTTGAATGATGTGACCACATCTACCAGGTGGTCTGTGAACTTATCCAGTGATGCCAGGTCAAGCCTTTCCCCAGGAGTGTGGACGCCACGAAGGGTGGGTCCGAAAGAAATCATGTCGATGTCACCGAATTTCTCTCCGAAAAGTCCGCACTCCAGTCCGGCGTGGATCGCCTTGACTTCAGGCTCCCGGCCGAAGAGTTTCTTGTAGGAATCGACGCAGACCGCCAGAATTGGAGAATTGACGTTAGGCTTCCAGCCAGGATATTCAGAGGTGTGCTCGATCTTCGCTCCAGCAAGACGGAAACATGCGGCGACCTTGGCGGCTATCATCTTCCTGGCGGAGGCGGTAGCGCTTCTTTGGCTGGTCACTATCTCGATTTTTCCCGGTTGGGACATATGTACAGAGGCGAGGTTGGTCGATGTCTCGACTAGGCCGGGGATGTCCTGGCTCATGGTCTCTACCCCGTGGGGACAAGCGAACAACGAGCGGATCAGTCTCTCCGCGACATCTGAGCTTACAGGTTTCTCCGTGCAGCGGAAGTCGGAGGAGACAATCTTCAGGTCCGGCTCGGTCCTGGAATATTCATTCTTGACATCCTCGGCGAAAGATCTCACGCGGGCGTTGGTCGCCTCGGGATCAGGAACAGAGATGATCGCCTCACATTCCCTGGCGATGGCGTTGTGCTTCCCGCCACCTTTGATCAAAATCAACTGCATCCCGTGGTCAAGCTCGCTGTTAAGGAACCTTGCCATGAGCTGGACGGCATTGGCCCTTCCTTTGTCGATGTCATCTCCGCTGTGACCGCCCTGGGCCCCTGAGATCTCGATCCGCACAGTCTCGTAGCCTGTCTTGGAGGTCTCACTTTCATAGGCGAAAGAAGCGTAAGTCTCAAGTCCGCCGGCGCAGCCGATGAACATCTGTCCTTCGTCTTCGGAATCCAGGTTGATAAGGGTCCTGCCTGTGAAAAATCCCGGCTCCATGCCGAAAGCGCCGTCCATTCCAGTCTCTTCGGACACGGTGAACACACACTCAAGCTTGCCGGTCGGCAGGTCGCTTTCCAGAAGCGCCAGCATGGCGGCGATCCCGATCCCGTCGTCAGCGCCAAGGGTGGTGTCCTTCGCGATCATCCAGCCGTCTTCGACGACATATTCGATCGGATCGTTGAGAAAGTCGTGCTCAACCCCTTTCCTCTTCTCGCAGACCATGTCCTGATGGCCCTGGAGAACAAGTGTGGGCACATCCTCTTTCCCAGGGGACGCTTGCTTGGTAATACAAACATTGCCGGTCGGATCTGTGTGGCATTCCAGATTCCTGGAAGAGGCGAAATCTTCCAGGTACGCCTTGATCCTCTCCTCGTGTCCGGACTCACGCGGGATACGCGTGATTTCCTTGAAGATCTCAAGTACTTTCGATGAATTCATTTGAAAAGTGTGTTTATTTATCTCGCGACAGGGGCGAGCATCCTTTCAATGTCGGAGACATACTGCCTGAACAGTTTGTCAGTGGACATCAGGTCCGAAACCTGGTTGCACGCGTGAAGCACTGTAGCGTGGTCTTTCCCTCCAAGTTCCATGCCTATCGTTGACAGGGAGCAGCCACCTATGAGATTACGGCTAAGATACATGGCAATCTGGCGAGCCTGCACGATGTTTCTCTTCCTGGATTTGGAGAGAAGGGTCTCACGGGTGATGTTGAAATACTCGCACACGACGTTCTGAACGCGGTCCATAGTCACCTCGTCATGAGCCTCGTTGACGATGTTCCCAGTCACCTTCTCGGCCAGTTCCATGGTGATGTCCTCGTGGCAGAGAGTCGCGCTG
>ONUG01000056.1:20767-24986 GCA_900320965.1 uncultured Bacteroidales bacterium
TCCTTCAAGCTCACGGAAATTGGAGCGGATCTTCGACGCCAAGAGTTCCAGAACATCCTCGCTAACCATGACTCCCTCCCGGCGGCATCTGCTCCTGAGCATTTCGAGCCTTGTCTGACGATCCGGCTTCTCGAGCTCAACGGACAGTCCCCACTTAAACCTTGAAAGAAGTCTTTCCTCAAAGTTCATCAAGTCCACAGGGGCGCTGTCGGAAGTGAAGACCAACTGCTTCCCGGACTGATGGAGATGGTTGAAGATGTTGAAGAATGCGTTTTGGGAGGCAGGACCGACAAGTTGGTGGATGTCATCGACCACGAGGACATCAATCCTCATGTAATAGGCCATGAAATCCGGGATCTTGTTCTGCTGGACCGCACTCATGTATTGGGTCTTGAACTCATTGCCCGTCACGTAAAGGACAATAAGGTCAGGGAAGGAATCGTGGATGGCTATGCCGATCGCCTGAGCGAGATGGGTCTTGCCCAAGCCAGGGCCTCCGAATATGAATAGAGGATTGAAAGGAGTCTTCCCAGGCTTGCCGGAAATGCTGAGTCCGGCGTTGATCCCCATCTTGTTGCACTCCCCTTTCACGAGGTTCTCAAAACAGTAGGCAGGGTTCAACCGAGGGTTGATCTTGACTTTCTGAAGTCCGGGGAACACAAAGGGACCGGGATTGGCGGATGCCTGGAATGTGTTGAGCATCACAGGCTTGTTCTCGGGAACATTACTGTGCGAGGCGCTGAACTCCATCGCGGGCTCCTTACGTACGGGATGTACCCTGTACATGAGCTTCGCCTCTGGGCCGATGACCCTTCTGAGGGCCATCTTTATGATCGGCAGGTAAGCGTCTTCAAGATAGCTTCTGAAGAAGTCGGTAGGGACCTCGACAGTGAGAGTGGAGTCCTCTAAGGAGACTGGAACAATAGTCTTGAACCAGACCTCGAACTGCTTCGGATCCACGTTCTGCGCGAAGATCCGGAGACACTCGTTCCACACTGAAATATGGTTTTCCAGCCCAGTCATTACTATTATTGAAAATTGATTCCGTCGGGGAGGCTTTCCCTCTCGCTTTGTTAACGCGAAAATGGAGGAAAATTACTTTATAAAAAATCTTTTTTAATATTGTTTTTGAATTTTATTTTCCCTAAATATAGAGAGGGACCCCAAAACTATTTCCGTGCGTAAATAGCTATAATACAACTATTTACACAAAAATGAAAAAAGCTAACTTACGAAGTATTAACTACTTCCGTGAGAAGTCTATTTCGACCTTTTTATCTCTCCGTTTTCGATTTTGACAAAGAAGCAGTCAGGATATGAACTTTTGGCTGTTGAAAAAGATTTCCGGGCCTCGGAAAGATCTCCGGAGACGTCGATCACGTATTTGTACAACCGGTCGACTTGGAAGACTTTGACAGGATGTCCTTTGAAGAAAGGATCTGACTCGGACATCTTCTTGGATGAGGCAAGGACTTGAGTTCCGTAGAGGATGCCGCTTTCGGCTGGAGCCTCTACGGCAGCTTCCTTAGCCGGACGTTCAACAGTTGGCGCTGGGGTTGGGGCCGGAGTGGGAGCAGGAGCCGGAGCGGCTTCGGCGGAGACCTCTCCACCATCATACTCCTTTTTATATTTACGGAAAGCCTCAAACAAGTCAGAAGCTATCCTCTCCTTGCCTTTCGCTGAGATAAGTGCCTCCCTGTCGTCCGGATTAGACATGAATCCACACTCCACGAGCACGGCTGGCATGGCTGTCCTCCAGAGGACATAGAAAGGATCCTGGGATATGCCTCGGCTGGCCTTGAAGGCCCCGCCCTTCATCTCCTGGTCCACGAGTCTCGCGAATCTGAGGCTCTGCTCCAGGAAGGCGTTCTGCATCAGGTTCATGAAGATGTACGACTCCGGATCTGAAGGATCGAATCCCTCGTATTTTGTCGTGTAGTCGTCCTCGAGCATGATGACAGAGTTTTCCCTGCGCACGACATCCATATTGCCGGCGTAAAGGTCTTTCTTCTTGCTGGTGTACTGGCCGAGGATATGGACAGAGTAACCATTTGGACCGGTCTTCTTGCCGTCGACGGAATTGACGTGGATTGAGATGAACAGGTTGGCTTTGGCCTTGTTGGCGATGTCTGCCCTGCCCTGCAATTCCACGAAGACGTCTTCACTTCTCGTCATTATGACGTTGACATCAGGGTAATTAGCCTTGATCTTCTCCGACAGGAGCGTGGCGATGTCAAGTACAACGCTCTTCTCCATGGTCTTCCCGCTGGGGCTGACGCAGCCTGCATCTTTGCCACCATGGCCGGGGTCAATAACGACGGTTGTAAGCTTTATGGGCGAAGACTTTGTCTGGCCCAAAGCCTGTGTCGCGCTCATAAATGACGTCGTCAACGCGACTACGGCAAGAAAATTGCGAATGATATTCAAAATAAGTCGTATATTTGTCTTTCGCGAATTTAAGAATAAAATTGCATTTCAAGAAGCATACATATACTATATTGTTAGCTATCTTCCTGATAGCGGTCGCGGGGCTCTCGGTTTTCGGACAGAATCCCCGGGGCGAACGCCGCAGAGGTGGTCCCCTAGACCGTCAGGCGGACACCTCGGCGCCTCAAGTGCCTGATTCGACAATAGTCAGAGACAGTTTAATTGTCAAGGACAGTCTTTCCGCCAACGATTCCCTTGCTTTCCGTCGTGACTCCCTGAACAAGGCCAAGGCCGATTCTCTTGACCTACTCAAGAAAAGTTCGATCTCCAGGCCGGCTTTCTCCGCTGCCAAGGACTCATCCAGGCAAGTTTTCAGCGATGGACAGAGAAAGATGTACTATTGGGGTGATGTCGAGGTGACCTATGAGAACCTCAAGCTGAGGGCTGACTACATGGAGTATGACATGAACACGGGTACCGTGTTTGCCAGAGGCACTTATGATTCCCTGTCCGGTGAGTGGAAAGGCCGGCCTGAGATGACCCAAGGCAAACAGACTTTCAACATGGAAGAGATCCGGTACAACTTCAACTCCGGTAAGTCCAGGATCACGAATATGATCACCCAGGAGGATGATGGCATTCTGCATGGGAAGAACATCAAGATGCTTCCCGACAAATCCATCAACATCACGCAGGGAAAATACACTGTCTGTGATCTTGATCATCCGCATTATTACCTCAAGCTTTCTTCGGCGAAAGTTGTCACCAAACCTTCCCAGAAGACTGTTTTCGGTCCGGCCCATCTTGTCGTGGAAGATGTTGATATTCCTTTCGTCACGATTCCGTTCGGCTTTATTCCGAAACGTCCGGAGAGGGCGACTGGAATGCTCATGCCATCGTTCGGAGAAGAGAATGCCCGAGGTTTCTACATGAGGGATGCCGGAATGTATTTCGTTATAGGAGACTTTTTTGACCTCTCGCTCACGGGCGATTATTACACCCTCGGTTCATGGGCCGCCAATGTCAATTCGAGGTACATGGTGAAGTACAAGTTCTCCGGCAACATGTCTTTCAATTATTCTGTCGACCAGACGGGAGAAAAGGGAAGCACGGACTTTTTCCAGAGCAAGAACTTCGGATTGAGGTGGTCTCACTCGCAAGATTCCAAGGCTCATCCGGGCCAGTCATTCTCTGCCTCAGTCAACTTCTCCAGCCCTTCCAACAGCCGCTACAACTCAAGGTCGGTATCGGAGGCGCTTCAGAACCAGATCTCATCATCAGTCTCGTTCTCCAAGAACTGGAACGGAAAGTTTAACCTCTCCGTCAACGCCCTGCATAGCCAGAACTCCCGAGACAGTTCGTATTCCTTCACCTTCCCTAATGTCACATTCTCTGTCATCGATGCGGCCAAGGCGCGCGAGCTGTACGCAGCTTACAGCGATCTGGCCAAAGCACAGCTCAAAGACGCGGTGACAGACATCAGTGTTCTGTCCGAGATCGGTCGCTGCGGTATCCGTTCGACCCGCTACTCAACTGATTATTCCGATGTGTTTGGCACCGTTGATCTGGGCGGCTATGTGGACTATATGGGGGACTACTACCCGGATGAATGCAGCCGTGTCAAAAAACTGATCAGCGAGTCAGTTCTGTACAGCCGTCAGAACGGCGGCGGGGACAGCCGGGTGCAGTCCAAGAGCGAAGTGGCCAGGGACCAGGACGAGGCCCTTACGGTGCAGTACGCCTATCCCCGTTACCGGGGCGCGCTGGTCATCGTCCAGGGAGACGGCAGCGC
>ONUG01000160.1 GCA_900320965.1 uncultured Bacteroidales bacterium
TCTCTGCTGCTCGCCTCCGGACAGCTGATGGGGCATCTTATGAGCCTTGTGGGACATCCCCACATCCTCGAGTACGTCCCTGATCCGTTTGTCCACGGCGTTCTTGTCTTTCCACCCTGTTGCCTTAAGCACGAACTCGAGGTTCGCCTCTACTGTCCTGTCCATCAGGAGCTGAAAATCCTGGAAGACTACTCCGATTTTTCTTCTTAAGAAAGGAATATCCCTGTCCTTCAAACCGTTGAGCTTGTAACCGCAGACCTGCCCGAAACCTTTGAGGAGAGGGTTCTCACCTGTCATGGTGCGGATGATCGAGGTCTTTCCGGTTCCAACCTTGCCGACTATGTAGACAAAGTCTCCGGGAGCGATCTCCATGTCAAGATCGTAGATGACCACATTTTCTCCGTTAAGGATGTCCGCTTTCCTGAAAGAGACTATCGGCGCGTTTTTTGTTGATTCTATTGCTTTGTCTTCCATGATTGTACAAATATACTTCTTTTTTTTGAGTATATTCAGTAAATTTGTGGATTGTGTGTTAAGACTATAAACTTTCGCAAGATATCGTTATGAGCAACAAAATCAAAGCGGCGTTTCTCACCGTGATGATCCTTCTGTCGGGAGTGTCTATTTCCGCTCAGGGTCGCTTGTCGGGAAGCTACCGCAAAGCCCTCGACCTCTACAACCACGGGATGTTTGAGCGCGCGGGCGTCATTTTCGACCAGATCTCTGATGAGACAGGTGATGTCCTCGCCCGAGGCTACAAGACTCTCTGTTCCGTCCGCCTTCAGGAAAACGGTTACGAGTCGGCTGTCGCCAACTATCTGGCTGACAGTCCTTATTCCAAACTCATCCCACAGATCCGTTTTTATAACGGCCTGAACCTTTTCGACCGGGAAGATTACAAAGCCGCGGCTGATGAATTCGACAAGATCGAACCTGGAATCCTTCACAAGGACCAGGTCGCCGAGTTCATGTTCAAGCATGGTTACGCCCTCTTCGAGGAAGGGGACCTGGACAAGGCCAGGGACATCTTCTCCAAGGGGGAAAAGATGCCATACTCGGACTACACTGCTCCTTCCAGGTACTCGATGGGATACATCGACTACACCCACAAGCAGTTCAAGGAAGCTTACAGCTGGTTCGAGAAAGCGGGGAAGGACGCCAGGTTCACGGACATCTCCAACTACTACATGACCGAGTGCCGGTTCATGCAGAAAGACTATGCCTATGTCCTGAAAAACGGAGTCAAGCTGTACGATGAGGTTCCAGCTGACCGCAAGTCCCACCTTGCGAGGATCATATCCGAATCTTATCTCGCTACGGGGGAGTCCGCCAAGGCTAAGGAATTCTACGACAAGATCGAGAGCGACAGGATCGACATGGACAGGGACGATTGGTTCTATGCCGGCACGGTCCTTTATTCCAACGGGGATTTCAAGGGAGCGATTGACAATTTCTCCAGAATGTCCAGCCGGACAGACTCGATCGGCCAGATCGCCAATTACCAGCTTGGCTACAGCTACATCCAGACGGGCAACAAGGTCGCGGCTCTCGACGCTTTCAAAGATGCGTCCGTGCGCTCTTTCAATCCTGACATCCAGGAAGATGCCCATTTCAATTACGCGAAACTCTCATTCGACCTCAACAACAACCCCAAGGTCTTTGACGAGTACATCGCCAAGTATCCTGGCAAGGAGAAGGGAGACCAGATTTATAGCTACATGGCTCTCGCTTCCCTGTACAACCATGACTACGCGGGGGCGGTCGATGCTTATGCCAATATCGACAACCTTGATGAGAACCAGAGGGCTAACTACATGAGGGCCAACTACCTCCGTGCCCACCAGTTGATTGAGAACGGATCGTGGAGGGATGCTGTTCCCCTGCTCAAGGCCGCTGGCTACTATTCCGACAAGCGGGAGACCTTCAACCAGTTGACTCGTTATTGGCTTGCCGAGTCATATTACCGCGGCGACCAGTTCGACAAAGCCGTTGAGACTTTCCAGGAGCTCTACAACAACTCGGCCCTTGATGGTAAGCCGGAGGGTAAATTGATTCCTTATGATTTGGCCTACAGCTACTTCCGTATGGGAGACTATGACAGTGCCTCGAAATGGTTCGACGAGTACCTCCAGGAGAGGAATCCTGCGGAGGGAGAGGACGCCGCTTCCAGAAGGGCGGATTGCGATTTCATAAAGAAAGACTATAAAACCGCCGTTAAAGGATATGAGGACGCCATGAGCCGTTTCCAATATTCGGACAACCTCTATCCCGCTTACAAGGCTGGCATAGCATATGGCCTTCTCGGAGACAAGAACGGCAAGGTGAATGTCCTGTCCAGGGCCTTGAAGGCTAATCCTTCGGTCGGCTACTATTCTGAGGCCATGTACGAATTGGGCAGGGGATATGTCGCCGCAGGCAATAACGACGCCGCTATCAAGACATTCGACAAACTGAGGGTTAACACTGACGACAAGACGATCGCCGCCCGGTCCCTGATCGAGCTTGGCATGATCTACAGGAATATGTCCGAGTTCGACAAGTCCCTCGGTTACTACAAGAGAGTCGTCGAGGACATGCCTGGAACCGAGTACGCCAACGACGCTCTCGCCGCGATCGAGTCGATCTACCAGACGGATGGCCGGACGGATGAATATCTCGATTACGCCGACAAGGTCGGAGCTATAAAAGACAAGAGCGCCGGTGAAAAGGAAAGTATGTACTTCGCCGCTGCGGAACAGCTCTATCTCTCTGAGAACTGGAATAAGGCTTTGGCTTCTCTCCAGAATTATCTGGAACGTTATCCTACTGGTAAAGATGCCCTCAAAGCCGGTTTCTACACCGCTGAATGTTATAGGGCCCTTGGAAAGAAAGAACAGGCTTGCGACTGGTACAAGAAGACTGTCGACAATTCAGATGGCGGGTCATACACGGAAGCGGCCATGCTCAACTTCTCACGTCTGTCTTACGAGATGCAGCGCTACAAAGATGCCTATGGCGGATTCAACTCGCTTCTGGGCGCCGCTAAGATCGAGGCCAACAAGCACACCGCCAGGGTTGGCATGACTCGCTCGGCCTACAAATCTGGCGACTATTCCTCTGCTATCTCTTGCGCTGACAAGGTCAAGGCTGATCCTAAGAGCTCCGAGGCAGAACTCAGGGAGGCCGACTACATCAAGGCCAAGTCTCTGCTTTCCACTAATGAGAGAAGCCGGGCGTTCGAGATCTTCGGCACTCTGGCCTCGAAGCCTTCCACCAATGAGGGAGCTGAAGCGGCCTTCATGATGATCCAGGACGCTTATGACCAAGGTAAATACGACACCGTCGAGAAGAAGGTGTATGACTTCTCTTCAAAGGCTGGTGGGCAGAACTACTGGCTGGCGAAGGCGTTTATCGTCCTTGGTGACTCGTTCGCCGAGCAGGATAACCTGACTCAGGCCAAAGCCACCTTTGAGAGTGTCCTTAACGGGTACACCCCTGTTTCCGGGACAACTGATGACGTGCTTGACAATGTCCGGATGAGACTTTCCAAGCTGAACAACTTGATGAACTAGAGAAGAGATGGTCATGAGAAGAAATATCATACTGACATTTGTGGCATCTTTGGTCTGCGCCACATCTTTTGCCCAGAGTAACCTCAATCCTACTGTCGAGGTTACCAACACTTACCAGGGGGATCCTTCCGCGGTCCACAAACCTCAGATCGGGATGGCGATTCCGGATTCCCTCCTGCGGTTTGACATGGATTTCGGATACGAGGTGTTCGAGAAGCCTTATCAGGGCGCTTACAATTTCAAGCCATATATGCTGGCCATGAAGCCGGAGAAGAATGCCTTCAGGGGAAGGAAGCTTTACCTTAGGGCCGGAGCCGGCTATTCCTTACATCCTCAATTGGACTTCGTTTTCAGCCCGGAGCCCAAAGGTCCTTTCCAGATGAGTGTCTATGCCGGACATCGGTCGTATTTCGGTAAATACAACACTCTCGACGCCACGAAGATTGATGGGATATACAATATTCTACGAGTCCCGCAGACTTCTTTCATGGGGTATGACATGATCAACTCCGTCGGATTCGAGGGCTCTTACAGCCTGCCTAAGGCTGTTGTGTCCTTTGGCGTCGGTTACGAGGGAATCATGGCTCGTGACACCCTGTTCAAGCGTTCTTACAACGCGGCCGACTTCGATCTGAGGGTCCGCTCTAACAGGAATGAAGACAAGTACATCTACTTCGACCTAGCGGCTCACGGCCGCCTTGCCGCTGACCGTTCCTCCTTATGGGATCCTTTGAATGAGAACTCTTTCAGCCTTACGGGCAATGTCGGTCCGGTGTTGAGCGCGACCAATGCTGTCCTCTTGGGACTGGAGGCCCAGACAGTGTCATATTCAAAGCTTTACGAGTCTAATGCGGGCAAGCTCGCTTTTGTCCCTAAATATCGTCTTACCTCCGGCAAGCTCAACGTCTCGGCGGGAGTGAGATTGGAGGTCCTTCTCCGACCGAAGACCACCGCTGATGAGTCAGTCGTAGCAAGGCACCCCGCGATGTTCCAGACAAAAGGCCAGGCGGTCTTCCCGGATGTGTTCCTCAGCTATCTGGCGACGAACAACTTGCTGGTCTACATCTCGGCCACGGGAGGCAACAGTTTGAACACTTATTCTTCAATTGTTTCCCGCCATCATTTTATCAGTCCTACTTTTGTTCCTTTCGTGCTTATGGACAATTCCACCGAAAAAGTGAACGCTAAACTTGGATTAAAGGGGAGCGCCGGTTCAAAGGTGCAATTCGAGATTGATGGAGGAGTCGCGCTCGTCGGGAACGGACTTGTTGATTCGGGCAGAGCGTTCTACCGCGCCAATGACATCATGTCGCCGGTCCAGTCGTTCCTTCCTTCGGTGTCCTATTCGGACTACCGTCTCCTGTATGCTGATGCCATCATGGATCTCAACGCTGGTGATTTCCATGTGGTGATTTCCATGTTGACGGAGGTATCCATTTGAGGAAGATGGATTTTGATAATGAGACTGATCTCGGTCTTAAGCTTCCCAGGGTCTCCGCTGACTTCAAAGCTGTTTATGACTTCACTTCGCGGGTTTACGCCGGCGTCAGGGCCGAAGTCTGTGGAGCCAGGTTCGGAAGAGGCTATGCGGGATATGGCGTCAACACCATCAGCTACGATGTCAAGGTGCCCGGATGGTTCGATCTGGGCCTGCTTGGAGGGTGGCAATTCAACCGAAAATTGGGCTTTTGGCTCGAATCCGGGAACCTCCTTTGTGAGACAATCCAGCGATCGCCATTTTATTCGGAAAAAGACCTCTGGATAACGGCCGGAATCACCCTAAGTTTGTAGATTTTTTCGTATATTTGTCTGTTTTATGGGAGACCCCCTGGAACAGACAAATTTTTTATTCTGAAAATGATAGATAACGACGAGATGAAGAAAGCGGAGGAGCAGTATTCCGCTAGTAGTATCCAGGTTTTGGAAGGGCTTGAGGCTGTGAGGAAAAGACCGTCCATGTACATCGGCGACGTCGGTGAGAGGGGACTTCATCACCTGGTTTATGAGGTTGTCGATAACGGTATCGACGAGGCTATGGCCGGCTATTGCGACGAGATCAGCGTCACGATACTCCCGGACAACTCGATAAGGGTGACCGACAATGGCCGAGGCATTCCAACCGGGATGCATCCCAAAGAGCACCGTTCCGCTCTTGAGGTTGTCATGACTGTTCTCCATGCTGGAGGAAAGTTCAACAAGGACAGCTACAAAGTGTCCGGTGGTCTGCATGGCGTCGGCGTCTCTTGCGTGAACGCCCTTTCTGACAGCCTTGTCGCCGAGATCCATCGGGAAGGCAAGGTCCATGTCCAGAAATATTCCAAAGGCAAACCTCTGGGGCCTGTCGAGGTGGTTGGCGAGTGCTCTGACACCGGAACCATCATAACCTTCCATCCGGACGACACGATTTTCACCCAAACGATAGTCTACAAGTACGATACTCTCGCCGCCAGGATGAGAGAACTCTCGTACTTGAACAAGGGGATCAAGATCACCCTTACTGACCAAAGGGAGATGGTCGATGTCTTTGAGATAGACGCCAATGGCGATTCCAAACCGACCGGGAAGCAGGACTTCAGGAAGGATGTGTTCTATTCCAAGGAAGGACTGAAAGAGTTTATCGATTATTTGGATGCCGGAGCCAACCAGCTTATTCCTGAGGCGATCTGTGTCCAAAGCGACAAGGTCATCCCGATTGACATCGCCCTGTCGTATAACAACGGCTTTTCCGAGAAGATTTATTCTTACGTCAACAACATCAACACCATAGAGGGTGGAACCCACCTTCAGGGTTTCAAGATGGGTCTCTCCCGTTCCCTGAAGAACTATGCCGAGAAGAATAACCTTCTTTCCAAGTTCAAGGGTGACCTCGCTCCTGAGGACTTCCGCGAGGGACTGACCGCCGTTGTGTCCGTCAAGATCGCCGAGCCCCAGTTTGAGGGCCAGACCAAGACAAAGCTCGGCAACCCCGAGGCGACCTCAGCTGTTTCGCAGGCCACTTCAGCCGCCATGGAACAGTACCTTGAGGAGCATCCGAAAGAGGGTAAGATGATCATCGAGAAGATCGTCCTGGCCGCTACAGCCCGTGAGGCCGCCCGCAAGGCCCGGGCGATGGTCCAGCGCAAGTCCGCTCTGACCGGAGCCGGAATGCCCGGTAAGCTCGCCGACTGCTCTGAGAGGGATCCGGAGAAATGCGAGCTCTTCCTCGTTGAGGGAGATTCCGCAGGTGGAACAGCGAAGCAGGGTCGTGACAGGCGTATCCAGGCTATCCTCCCTCTTAGGGGAAAGATCCTGAATGTCGAGAAAGCCGCTGGAGACCGCGCCTTCGACAGTGAAGAGATCAGGAATATCTACACGGCTCTCGGCGTCACTGTGGCCCAGGAGGACGAGGATGGAGTCAAGAGGATGGATCTCAGCAGGCTACGTTACCACAAAGTCATTATCATGACCGATGCTGATGTCGACGGAAGCCACATCGCCTGCCTTATCCTGACCTTCTTCTTCCGCTACATGTTTGACCTCATCAAGAA
>ONUG01000055.1 GCA_900320965.1 uncultured Bacteroidales bacterium
TGCACCCATATAGGTGGCGGCAGCGGCCTCAATACCATCTTCGTTGACGATCAAAACAGCCTTTTGGAACGCCTCGCTTATTGCTAAATAATGAGACCCCACCAACATCTCACTGAAGTCACATGGAGAGAAAATGCTGTTAATTCCGACACTATTAAGATATTGGATCAGGTCGATATGGGTATCAAGCCTGAATTTGGGAATTCTAACCTGTACAAGATCGCTTTTCATTCCACCACTGATCTGTTCCCATCCTGAATTTCTTATTATGTCAATAACATCTTGAACGCCTAGATTTTCATTCGGAAGAATAATCGTGAAGCTATACCTCCCTTTCTTCCCGAGAGGTAGAGACACGCTCGAATATCGCTGATTATCCGTATATGAAAAACGTCCGGAGGTGGCCATGAAATCCATGTCTATGTTTTGGTCATCACTGTGAAACACATCCTTCCGGGTAGCGTCCTTTTCAAAAGATACACCCCACTTTCCTTTATAATACAATGCGTTGACAAGGCATGCAAGAGTGCCGGAATCGATATTATCAACTAACTTGGGGATTAGTCCCTCGGTGTTTTTCTTAATCCAGTCATTAATGATATCGGCGACATGACCGGGATTGCTGAAAGACAGGGCTTTGAGGGCCCCATAATAATCAGATTCGATCGATTTGCGAAATGACTTCCTGATCTCGAAACGCTTGTCCACGAGGACGGCGTTGGATAACTTCATAGTAGTCCCAAGATCAACAGCGGGCATTTTCTCTATCAGGGTTCTTGAGTAAGCGTTGTAGTCCAAAATGCTATTGGCATTTTCCCCGATAACCTCCATTATCTCCTCCCTTGCAGCCCCGTTGACTCCATTTGCGACCATGGCGAGATCGAAGACCACGCTTAATGGAGAGAAGGCAAACGATCTGTTGTCTTTATACAGGGTGTCAATCATGTCAAAGGCGAATTTATTACCTTTAACCACAAATCTCTTTTCCTTTTCAGACAAGATCACAGATTCAATCTCAGTTTCAGGAATCGGGGAACAGATCGTTATCTCTTCGCTTTCCTCATCCCTGGCGCTCTCATCAAAGTCAGAGTGACGCTCTCCTGAAAGCAAGTCACATCCCCCGATGAAAAGTGACGCTACAAGTAAAGGAATGTAGAGAAGATGTTTAATTACCAAAAGCGTATTTTTCATATCAAACATATAGTTTAATAAATGTTCTCATAAAAACTGTTCATTTAACTAAATCCACATTTTTGAAAATCTTGCATCAAAAACATAAAAAAAGTTGATTTATAATAAAATACTAGATGTCGAGTTCGCCCTTGTAACGTTGACCTGACGGAAGATTGAGCCTGGGCTTAGCAAATGTACGAAATAGTTTCTATTTTTACGTTGGAATATACACACACATGACATGGGACATTTTGATCTACAAAAGAGTAGAATACTTCTTCACTGCTGTTGTGCTCCTTGTTCGACAGCTATCCTGGAGTGGATGGTCAATGAGGGGTTGAAGCCCGGGATTTTTTTCAGCAATGCGAACATCGTTCCGTCAGAGGAGTACATCAAAAGACGGGAGGAACTCGTCAAATACGCCGCCTCTTTTGGATTGGAAGTCACTGACGATGAATATAATCATGCGGCTTGGCTGGAATATGTCCGCTCAAAGGCCGGGGCTGGATTGACAGGACCGGAACGTGGTCCGAGATGCCTTGCATGTTTTGAGTTCCGTCTTATGCGAGCCGCCAAATATGCCGCCGATCATGGCTACAATGTCCTTACCACCACACTCGCATCTTCCCGCTGGAAAGATCTCTCCCAAGTTGATGCCGCCGGCAGCCTTGCGGTAAAAAACACTGATGTAATCTGGTGGAACAAGAATTGGAGGAAGGGTGGACTGCAAGAGCGCAGGAACTTCTTAATAAAGTCCTGCGCTCTGTACAACCAGACCTGGTGTGGTTGCGAGTTCAGCTCGCACCATTAGAAAAGTCTTGTCTACTCGTTATTTAAACCACTCGGTGATGTGGTTTTTCGCCCAGAGATAATAGACAATGAGGCCAATCCAGCTGGTGGCCAACACCAATACGGAGCAGATGACCTTTCCGACGACAGAGATGGGCTTCTTGCAAATGTCGATTACCGCCAAGACGGCCAGGACAAGACCAATAAAATAGATTATTGTTTTCATGTTTCACTAATATTTTCCACAAGATAGTGAAAACCTCAGAAAAAACGAACTATTAATCAATTTCTTCCGCGGGAATCTCCCAGTCGTCGGTGCGGAAAGGAACAACGGGCTGTCCAAGGGTGGTCTTAAGATTGGTCTCGGAGTAGTTGTTGAAGCAATAGCGCACGGCAACCGGCTCTTTCACCTCGTCGGACCAGACCTCAACCTGATTGTCCGACCATAGAAGGCGCGCCTTTGCCGGACGGAACTTCCTGTCGGGCCCGGCGATCTCAAAACCCTTTACGGAACGTACCACCTGACCCTGGTCGTCAAGCCAGTTGAAACTTCTGGGATCGGACTGGTCGTTCGGCTCGCAAAGATTATTAAAAGAAATAATCGCTTTTCCATCAACTATTTCCATAGACTTATAAGTCGGAGCATCGGCAGGGACACCCTCGATACCGTAGTCCCGGGACAACGCCAGCCAGGCCAGTCGCTCTCCAACGGAAAGTTTATCAGGCTCGTGAATGAGGGAATATGTCCCTACATCTGTCGTGCTGGCCATAGCGCAATTAGGAACCATTGTCGTGGCTTTGATCTGGTTCTCCACCAAGAGGGCGGAGCGGCGTTTCTCAGCACCGCTGTAACGGTAAGGAGCGATCTGGGTGATGTAGAACGGCATATTCTCGTCCCCCCAGGCCTCTCTCCACTGACGGATCATTTCGGCCTGCATATCGGCATATTCCTTATAATTACCTCTGTTAGACTCACCTTGATACCAGATGAAGCCTTTGGCGGTGTAGTTTTCGATCGGGACAACCATTCCGTTATACAAGACCGAGCAAGGGAGATAGTACTCGTCCCAGTTCTTCTTGGTGTACTCCTCGTCCACACCGAGTTTGGCGTTTGATTCCGGGGACATCCAGGCCTCGATGTTGGTGCCTCCCCAGTTGGTGGTAATGAGGCCGATAGGAACACCGAGATATTGGTTAAGGCAACGTCCGAAATAATAGCCAACGGCGCTGAAGGCTCCAACCGACTTGGGATCGGACAAGAGCCATTCGCCCTTGCAGTCGTCCCTGGGGGTGTCAGTCGAGTCCCTGGCGACTGTGAAAAGCCGGATGTCGGGATAGAGACGGGCATCCCTCATAGTCTCGGCCGCATGGAAACACGGCTGCCCAAGAAAGCCCTGGACGGGCATCTCCATGTTGGACTGGCCTGAACAGATCCAGACCTCGCCGAGAAGGATGTACAATCCATTTCCCCTCGGAATCAGCGCGGACACGGTATCTTTTGCGATTCCATGATGTTTTGATCCTCACAGATTTACGAGGTTTAGCCCAGCCCCACAGATTGACTTGTGAGTCCCTTTGCAGAACCATGTTGTCACCCAAGACGGAGGGCAATCTGACTTCGGCTTCGGAGAGCATGACGGCGCTTAACAGAAGCGCTATAGACAGAAGTATCCTTTTCATTATTCCTCGACTTTAACGTTGTCGCAATTCTTGAATATGAAACGGTTCTCCGGAGAACCGGATGCGGGATATTCAGCGTCGGTGAACTCAATCTTGTTTCCTTTGAAGGTGAATCCGTCGACGCAGTATAGGTTGACGATCCTGTGGTCAAAACCACGGAAGACATTGTTTTCCACGAGGATATTCTTGTGGTAACGGGAGTGTTCCCTGTCGGGAATTCCGCTACCCACGGCTATCACGGCGCTTCCCCAGGTGGAGGATCCGTACATGCAGTTGTCGAAAACGTTGTTCCTGATCGTCACGTCACGTACTCCGGACTGCTCGTACCAGTAACGTCCGTCTCCCTCGAAAAGGATTGCCGTTCCGGGAGTATGGAAGGTGTTTTTCTCAATGACCACCTTGCCTCTGGATCCGATCAGGAGACCTCGAGCCCTGTTGTTGCCGATGTAACATCCGCTGATGAGGACATCTGGATAAGCGTCGTCCTCGGCTACGACATCATTCTCTTTAACATTTTCAGGAAGTGGCTCTGTGAAAGTGACTTCCGCATATTCACAATTAAGATATTCAACGGATTTCACGCTCTTTCGGGCGTATGCTTCCATGATCTGGCTGTCGACAAGCTCAAGGGTCATCCCTGGCTTGATGAAACGGATTCCGTATTGCCCCGTGTTGCGCCAGCGGAGGAGCAGCTTGTCCGGGGAAAGGACTTTGTCAACTGCCATGTACCATCCATGGACATTAGTGGCATCATCTTTCTGGTTCTTGAACACGCAGTCGATCATCCTGATGTAGCCCTTGCAGTTGACAAAATGAGTGGCGTCGGCTGAGATGCTGATGATCCTGTCTGATCCCGGTGTCGGCTCCACATCCATTCTAACAAGCTCTATGTCCTTGGAACTCTGGGCAATGACTCCCATTCCGCAACAGTTGTACAGCTTCACATCTGTCAGATTGAATCCATCACAATCAAGAAGGGTAAAAGCAGGGTTGTTCCTTGAAGAGGCCCCGAAGGCCAGGACATTACCGATGGTCCCGTCTCCGTAGTCCTCCCGGTAGAAACGGTACCTACCCGGGCCGACTTCCTGGGCCTGGGAAGATTCGGTCCATATCCAGTAGTCGTGGACGTGGTACGCCACTTCTTTCTTGCTGGAATCGAACTCCAAAAGGCTTGAATAGGGGTATGTCTCTTTATTCTCGTCCCGGAACTGCAGGTTTCCCTCCCGGAAGACAATCTCGTAATCTTCAGGGAATTGAACTTCAAAGAAGCCCTTTCCTACAGCCGTTATAACTCCTTCAGAGACAAATGGCCGAGTGAAATCAATCGTCAGGTCTTTTATGGATATGTTCGAACAACCTTCAAGGTTGAAGGGGGAAATATGTCCGGAGAAAAGCAACTCCGTACCCTGACCTTCGATGGTGAAGTCTTTCAAGCCTTTCATCTGGAAGGCTATACGCTTCATGGAAGGATCGTTGTTGCTGATGTACTGGTACTCCTCGTAGGCCTTGTCCGGCTTGATCCGGAGCGTGTCTCCAGGCAAAACCAGCCGGGAGGCTTTAAGGCGGACACAGTCGTCAAGGGCGGCCCTGATCGCCGGCATCGCGTCCGCGTCCGAAGACTCGTCAAGATAATCCTTCAGGTGGACAACCCCTTCCTTGGGGGAACATCCGGCCATGACAGCGATTGCCAGGGCACTGAGCAGCAATAACTTGTACTTTCTCATTGCGGTGATCTTTAATATTCAAATATACGAAAAGAGGCTGACGAATCAGCCTCTTCCCGCCACTAAGAACACTATTATTTACCACTGAACGGGTTCTGATCCGCAGAGGAGATAGCATTGTTATAGGACATCTCATCCTGAGGGATCTGGAAGAACCAACGATAGTCGTTTGAAGGAAGAATACCCTTAGGAGCAGCATCTGAGGGGTTGTAACCGTCAAATTGTTCAACACCCCAGGAATAATGCTCAGCGGGATTCGCGGCTGTGGCAACGTACCTGACAAGATCTTTCTGGAGACGAACCATATCGTACTGCCCGGTTACACCCTCACCAAGAAGCTCCTTGCGACGCTCCTTATAGATTTCCTCAAGAAGTTCGGACTTGTTGGTCGTTGTGGTAAGTTTGGCACCACGAGAACTCTGGAGGCGGTTCAGCAGAGAGATGGCCTCGCCGGAATTACCAAGATTAGCCTGAGCCTCAGCCATGATGAGCAGCATCTCCGTACCGCGCATAAGGCAGTAATCGGGACGGGTGCTCAAAGCGGCGTCACCATAATGCTTGAACTTGTTGTAAGCCCACTTGGTGTTGTAGTTCTTGTCGGCATTGGCGGTCCTGCGCCAGAACATGACCTTAAGTTCCTCAGCCTCAGTCACAGTCTCCTGATCGTAAGGGACCCGTGTTCCACGCCAGTCTCCCTCGTCGAACAAAGCCACATAGGCAGGTGTGGTGAAGAGGTTGAAGAAGCGATAGATACCTGTTTGTCCCTCGCCGTAGGTCTCAGGATCCTGATTGTACCAGAAGTTGAAGCAGGTGTCACCTCCGTGGTTGTTCTCGTCCGTGGCGCTCATTGCCCAGACAACCTCGGGGATATTATTCTGGATGCAGTCGTCGAATCCGCTGTACCACTGCTCCTTGGTCATCAAGGTGCTGTACTTGTCGTACACGGCCTTGGCGCAATTGTAAGACTCAGACCAGTTGTTCATCACCTGGTAAACGCGGGCGAGCCAACCGTTGATCACATCCACATTGATCTTCCAGATCTCATCCCTGTTATAAGAAGCAAGATCTGTCTTGGCGGATGTGAAATCATCGACAATCTGGTCATAGACCTTCTGGACAGTGGAGAAGCCCATGTCTGTCGGGTCTGTAGGATGCAGGCGGAGGATCACTCCCCTCTTATCCTTCGCTATGGCATAGGTCTGCTGGTAAGTCTGGATAAGGTGGAAATAAGCCAGGGCGCGCATAGCCTTAGCCTGCCCCTCGATAACAGCCTTCTCAGAATCGGAGCCATCCGCATCGGGAAGGGCGTCGATAATGATGTTGCACTGGTTGATGAGTTTATAGCAATAAGTCCACATGACTTTGGCTCCGTCGCCGTCGGTCCTTGTGAAACTATTGGCGAACTGATAGGCGGACACCTGGTATCCTCCCATGTTTGTGTGTGACATGATGTCCTCACCGCGCTCGTCCCAGAACAACTGGAGTCCGTACAGACCGCCGAATAGACGGTCATTTCCTCCAGAAGAATTGAAGAACATCTGGTTGTAGGCGGAAATGAGACTCATCTGAAGCTGCGCTGTTGAAGACAGCGCCGATGCGTCGGAAACCTGATCGGAGGGCTCCGTGGTCAAAAACTTCTCGCAGCTGGTCAATGCCGTCGCGACGATCAGTATAGCACCGAATATTGTAGCTACTCTTGTTTTCATTTCTTTAGGATTTTAACGGATTAGAGCGTGATCTGGATACCACCCATGTAGATACGACGACCTCCCTGGACACCATTGTCAATCTCGGAGTTTCCGTTGTAGTTGTTTCCGGAGACTCCGGTCTCAGGATCAGAATATCTCTTCGCCGCGGGTCCGAACGTTATGAGGTTGTCTCCAGAGAAGTAAACCCTGACCTTGTCAACACCAACTTTGCGGGTGACGTTGGCGGGCAGAGTGTAACCGAAAGTGAGGTTCCTGAGACGGACGAAATCGTTCTTGAACACGATACGGTCGCAATAACCATTGTAGGTGGTGAATTTCGTTCCTGTCAGGCGAGGGAAGGTGGCGTTGTCGCCAGGCTTGCGCCAGCGGTCGGCGATCAGGTCGGTCAGAGGAGAAGTCTGGTAACGCACGCGGGTTCTCTCATAGTACTGATAGTCATACATGTAGGAACCAAGAGAGTAGTAGAACATGAACGAGAGATCAAATCCCTTGAACACGAACGAGTTGGTGACAGATCCATAAACCTTTGGCAGAGCGGATCCGATCTTCACGTAGTCGTCGTTGTTTATCTGGTTGAATGTGTTGACAATGGATCCGTCGGCCTTGATGAGGCGGATGAAACCTGTCTGAGGATCGATTCCGTCAGTCTTAGGAGCGTAGAAGTCGTAAAGTGAGTTGCCTTCCGCCATGTAATACTTGGATATGGTGTTGGACCACATGAAAGGCTCACTAGGCAGGGAAACGATCTCATTCTTGAGTGTGGAAAGGTTGGCATCGATCTTCCAGAGGAAATTCTGGGTGTGGACCGCGTTGGCGCTGACCGTGAACTCAAGACCGCTGTTACGCAGGGTTCCGATGTTGGTGTTCATACCTCCAACGGTACCGGACTGGGCGGAAATAGGAAGGTCTTTGTAGAAGAGCAATCCGTCAGATGTACGGCTGTAGTACTCGATTGTCGCGGTGATGTCCTTGAAGATCGTGAAGTCTGTACCGACATTGAACTGCTTGTTCTTTTCCCACTGGAGCTCAGGGTTGGAAAGCGCCGAAGGACGAAGTCCGGAGATCGTGTACAGGTTGTCATTCTCATAAAGGCCTTGATAACCATAGAGAATCTCGCTTCCAGGCCTACCGTTGCTCTGACGGACAATCAGCTTGTCATTTCCGGTGGTACCATAGCTGGCGCGAACCACCATGTTGTCAAGCCAGCTGACATTCTTCATGAACTCCTCGTTGGAAAGCCTCCAGGAAGCTCCGACAGAGAAGAAGTTACCCCAGCGGTTATCCGGATGGAACCTTGAAGAACCGTCACGACGGAAGGAAGCTGAGAGGTAGTACTTGTTGGCGAAGTTGTAGTCGATCTTTCCGAGGAAGGAAAGGAGAGCGTACTTGTCACGGGCTGAACCGGCTCCCCACTCACGGGAAGTGTTGTTGAGCTCGTACTGGTTGATCTGCATGATACCGGCGCCATAAGCCCAACCGGAATTGTCAGAATAGCTGTAAGCCTCCTGACCGGCCATGAGATCAAGCCTGTGGTCTCCCCACTGGTGACCCCAGTTGAGAATGTTGTTCCAGGTGAGGGACATAAGCTGGTCCCAAGAGCGCTGGGCGTCACCGCCTCCGTCAGAAACCGTCAATCCGTAAGGGGCCTTCTGGCCTGAGCCATGGACAGCAGAGCCATAGTAGTAGGCCATGGAAATGTTGGTGTCGAGGTTGACACTGGAACGGAATTTAATGTCGAACGGGAGAGAAAGCTCGGCGAAGTAACGAGCTGTGATGCTGTGGCCGTCAGAGCTGTTGAAGTACTCGTCGTTGTCGTTGTTCCAGTAATCACCCAGACCATTGACAGGATGGATGCCGAAGAAACCGGTGAAGTTGGTTCCGTAGTCATACATCCTCTTTCCGGTCTTCTCCGAATATACCCAGTCAGTGTTGTCGCTGTTACGCAGCCAAGGGGACTGGAGAGTCGAGTAGTAGATGTGGGCTCGGTTTGATCCGGTGAAGTTTTGCCTCCAATAAGAATAGGAGACACTTCCTCCGAGTTGCAGCCAGTTGTTGATTTGGCTTGAGACATTCGCCCTGAAAGAATAGCGCTTGTAGTACTGATTCAACATGTAACCGCCGTCATCGATGAAGCCGGAGGAGATGAAGTAGTTGGTCTTGCCATTCTCGGAAGCGCCGCTGACATCGATTCCATAGTCCTGACGGAGCTTGCGGGAGAAGATAGCGCCATAGACATCCCAATCTGAAGGATCCCAAGCATATTGAAGATTCGGGTTGATGCTGGGGTTGCCATTGCCATCATGAAGGACCCACTGGTCGTCAGGAATGCCGTTCTTGAACGGGGAGACATAGTTGGCCACTCCCTGAGAGTTGATAACCTTACGGAGCTTGAGTCCGACGATCTGGGCAGAGGCGAGATCACCGGCCGTCTTGGCGTCGTTACCCTCAAGATAATAGTGGTCATTGTAATAGGCCTCCCAGTTGAGAAGCAGGGTCTCCTTCGGATCAGCCATGGTCTTAGGATTGGGAACAGAGCTGTCGGAAGTACCCCATGCGGCACGGAAGTGGACCTTAGGTTTTCCTCCGTTGGCAGATCCCTTCTTAGTGGTAATGATGATAACACCGTTAGCGGCCCTGGAACCGTACAGGGAAGACGCGGCCGCATCTTTCAAAACGGTAAGGCTCTCGATATCGGAAGGGTTGATAGAGTTCAATCCTCCATCGTAAGGCATTCCGTCCACGACAAATAGAGGATCGGACTTACCAGACATAGAGGAGATACCACGAATCTGGATACGAGCCTCAGATCCGGGGTTCGCCGCGAAGTTGGAAACCTGCACACCGGCAGACATTCCCTGGAGAGCGGAGGAGAAACCCTCTCCGTTCAGTTTGTCGAGCTGATCGGATTTGACTACGGAAGCGGAACCCGAGAAAGATGCTTTCTTGGTGGTTCCATAAGCGACCACGATAGTCTCGTCCAAGGTCTCGTTGTCTTCCGCCAAAACGATTGTCATTCCGTTTTGGGCCTTTACAATTTGGGGTTTGTAACCCAGGCATGTGACCTCGAGGGAGGCTCCCTCAGAGACATTCCTGAGCGTAAAAGATCCGTCAGATGCGGTGACACTTCCATTTGTAGTGCCTTGCACCACTACGCCTGCTCCGATGACACCGGATCCGGACGCGTCACGGACAAAGCCCGTGATTGTCTTTTGAGCCCATGCGGCAGGGGCCAGTAACAAAACCGCCGCCAACATGGTCATCAGTTTAAAAATAGAATGCCTTTTCATCTTGCTGAAAATTGGTTAATAGTGTTTGTGATAATGGTTACTTTTGTCCAAATGTAGCATTTGTCCGTGAATACATCGCTCGCCACAAATATAATTATTAGTCTGTTTAGACTATTTTCATAAAACTTGGATTATATTTCAAAAAAAGCTATATATTTAGCGTGTAATAAGATTATCCAACACAAGGAACACAATGAGACCACGACTGCTATCCTTGCTTTTGACACTAATACTAATCCCTGGTGCTTCCTGGGCACAATTTCGGTATTTCACTAAAACAGAAGGACTTCCATCCAACACGGTCAACAACCTGTTCCAAGACTCAGATGGTTTCATCTGGGCGTGCACTTCAGCGGGGCTGAGCTACCACAACGGCAAAAGATTCATACCTGTCGAGACCCTCTCGGGAAAAACCGTCTACTGCGTTTGCGAGCCATTCAATAACGGGGAACTCTGGATTGGCACAAGTGAAGGATTGTATTCGGTAAAGAGGGAATCGCGGATAGTTGAGCCTATCGTCATCAACCTGGAGGGACAAGACCTTTCTGGCCTTTCAATATTCAGGATAGCCACCGACTCTGACCACAATGTCTGGATTGGAGGCTACGGAGCAGGAATATTCGGGTATTCTCCCAAAAGCGGGAAGTGGAAGAAATATGACTCTGTCGGGAAAACCGTCAGGCACATCCTGATTGGGAAAGACAAGAGCGTGTGGGTCTGCGCCGCGGACAAATACATCTACAGGTACAACGTCGCCAAGGACGATTTCGACGTCATCCCTATCCGGGACAAGTTCTCTTCAGTGGCGATGACAATGGCCGCTTGCGCTTGCCAGGATTCCAACGGAGATGTCTGGATCTGCAGCGTCGATTCAAAGCTGTTCAAGCTCAGCCTTATAGACATGCAGAGCATAATGATCCCATTTGACTTTCCGCTTGAGACGATAACGCCCAGGGCAATAGAAGAAAGAACCGTCGGAGAACTGGTTATAGGGACCAACAGCGGGCTCCTCTCGTTCGACACCCGGCACCTTACCTTCTCCCGACTGGACAAGGGAGACAGCTACCATAACGGAACCCTGAACGACAAGTTTGTCCACGCGTTGCTGAAAGACATCGATGGAGGCCTTTGGATCGGCACTTACTTCGGCGGAGTCAACTACATGCCTTCCGGGGCAAATTATGTTGACACTATTTATCCGGCCTCAGGATGCGGAAACATTATCTCCGTCATGGCTGAGAGTGGCGACGCCACAGTGCTGATCGGAAGTGATGATGGCGGCCTAAGTGTCTATAACACAAGGACTGGCGACTACTCAAGAGTAGACATTGACCCGTCCCATCTTAACCTTAACATCCACGCGCTGCTCTTGGAAACGGACGACATCTGGCTCGGAACTTATGGTAACGGCCTTTACAGGCTGGATGGCAATCTGGCCGCAAAACGCCACTACACATTGAACGATGTGGACAAAGGCGACATGAATGTGTATTCGGCCTACAGGGATAAAGAAGGCACTTTATGGATCGGAACCAAAAGAGGCATAGCGACTTTCAATCCAAGGACCGACTCTTTCACAAGGCGCCTCGAACTTGAGGACAACTCTGACGTGACAGCGATGACCGAATACAACGGATCTCTCTGGTTTGCCTCCCAGGGGTGTGGATTGATAAGATATGACTCATATTCAGACTCTTTCGAGATCCTCCAGGAGAAGGATGAGAATCTCCCAAGGAGCCTGACCTGCCTGCAGGTTTACGACAGCTGCCTGTTTGCCGGAGGAAATGGGGAACTCATCATGATGGATGCGGATGGTAAAGCCGGAAAGGTGGAAGGAATACTCCACAAGAACGACAGGGTGTGTGGAATGCTGGCGGACAATAGCGGGCTCTGGATAACGACCAGCCAAGGTGTGATTTGCCACGAAAAGGGACAGAGACCCCGTTATTTCAATTCCGAGGATGGGCTTATGAACGAACAGTTCAGCCAGAGCTCGATAATCAGGCTTTCAAATGGAAGCATCCTGGTGGGCACGAATGGAGGAATCAACGGTTTCCTACCGCAGGAATTGAAAAGCAACGCGCTCCACAGGCCTCTTAAGGTCGCGATAACCGAATTCGCTGACATAACTCCGGACGGCCTGCGAAACGAGCTCCCCATCTCCGAAAACATAGTTTTAAAAGGAGACGTGTCAAGCTTCGCCATCGAATTCGCCGCTATAAACTACGAGTCCAGGAGCAAGGTAATCTATCGTTACAGGCTGAAAGGATATGACAACAAATGGAATACGGTCGCACAGGAGAATCTCGACAACGGCTTGATTTACGGTCATCTGAAACCAGGGTTCTATACTTTTGAAGTTGCCGCCGCCCCCTCAAGCGAAGACGAGTTCGGAGAAGGGACTTCGATAAAGATTGAGGTGAAAGCCTCCCTTTGGTCGTTGCTCTCTAAAATAATCCTCGGGGTAGTGATTCTCGCGATATTGGCCGCCCTTGTGATCAGCTTGTTGGCCAATTTTACGTTCAAATCACTGCGGAGCCAGTCCATAGGACTAGCCCTTGGAAACATTATGGTTCAGGCTCAACCTGAGACAACCCAAAGAGAATCAAATGATTCGATGATGCGGGAGCTTATCTTGAAAAAAGGCGGTCCGGAAGAGGACAAGTTCATCTCAGGAGTCTGCGCGTTCATCGAAAGCCAGATCCACAACCAGAATCTTTCAGTTGATGACATCGCGCAGGAAATGAATGTAAGTCGCGCCACCGTTTTCAACAAGGTCAAGACAATCCTCGACACGACCCCGAATCAAGTGATAAAGTTGCTGCGCCTTGAAAGAGCCGCGGACGAGTTGTGCAAGTACAACGTCAGGATCTCCGACGTGTACTATTCCGTAGGCTTCATGTCCGGGTCGTACTTTACCAAGCTCTTCCGGAAAGAATTCGGGATGACTCCTAAAGAGTTCGCGAGGAAATACAAGGACAAGGAAGCGTGGAGAAAAGATATTCTCAACCAAACAGACTGATAAGGAATATGGCCGCTATCGTCACGGGGGTCACATACTTGATGAGGAAGTAGACAAACGGGAACAGTTTCTTGACGCCGCTAAGAGTGCCGCCATTGGTCAGCTCGTCACGAACAGCAGCCTTATCCATCTTCCAGCCGACAAAAACACTGAAGAGAAGAGCCCCTACCGTCATAAGAAAGTTCGACGCCAATTTGTCGCAGAAATTGAATATGGTGTTTCCGAAAAGTTTTACTCCAGAAAGCGTCCCAAAAGAAAGCGCGCAAAGAACACCGATAACCAGCGTGACGACAAACAGCAAGACTGTCGCCTTGTGGCGAGGCTGCTTTTTTTCCTCAACTAGATAAGCCACACCTACTTCCATCATTGAAATCGATGAAGAGAGAGCGGCCACCAAGATCGTCAGGAAGAACAGAATAGAGACTGCCGCACTGATTATCTGGGCCCCAGATCCCATCTTGGCGAAAATAAAAGGAAGGGTCTCGAAGACCAGCCCGGGCCCTGAACTGGGAGCGATTCCGGCAGCGAAAACCGCCGGCATGACGGCGAATCCGGCCAATATGGCGAACAGCAGGTCGAAAAACGCCGTTCCACCAGCAGAGACAAGGATATTCTCATCTTTGCTGACATAGGACGAGTAAGTCAGCATGGTCCCGACTCCCAGGGACAGCGAGAAGAAGCTTTGTCCAAGGGCGGCGGCGAAAGCGTCGGGAGTCAATTTGGAGAAATCCGGATTAACCAAATACTTGACACCTTCTCCGGCTCCGGAAAGGGTAATGGAATACACGGCGATCAGGACAATCAGGACGAACAACACCGGAATGGATATCTTACTGAACCTCTCTATGCCTTTGTTGACTCCGAAATAAACGATCAGGGCCGTCAAACCAAGGAATATGACCATGCAAACAAGCGGCCCCCAGGTGGATGTTGAGAACTGGCCGAACATCGAGGTCACCGCTTCGGCGTTCTCCGGTTTGAACTGAAGGGTCACAGCCTTGCATAGATAAGCGAAAGACCAGCCACCAACCACACTGTAATACGACAAAATGATAAGTGGTGAGAACACCGTCAACAAACCCAGCCACTTCCAAGCTGTTCCAGGAGCAAGGGTGCTCATGGCGCCGAAAGTGTTCTGATGAGTCCTGCGGCCGATTATAGACTCTGACAGGAATATTGGCAACGACAGCAGGAAACAGCAGAGAATGTACACCAGGATAAACGCCGCTCCACCATATTCCCCGACAATAAAAGGAAATCTCCAGATGTTTCCTAGCCCTATTGCGGAGCCCGCCATGGCCATTATGACAGTCGCCCTGCTGCCGAAATTCTCACGAGAGCTCATAACACGAAATTTGAGATGAAAATAATCATGACCACGATCGGCGCCACATAGCGGATAAGGAAATAAAACAATTCGAAGACCTTGTTGTTGACGGTCCCTTGGTTTGTGAGCTCCTCACGTATCTCTGATTTTTCCATTTTCCACCCAACGAACAGAACCACAAGCATGACTCCTACTGTCAGCAGGAAATTGGAAGAGAAGGCATCCACTTTGCCGAACGCATCCATTGAAAACACGCTGGCAAGACCAAGAACCCAAGCCAAAAGAAAGACGAGAAAACAAGCTTTCCCTCTTTTAATACCCTTTTCTTCAACTAGATAGGCCACACCGACCTCAATTAGGGAAATACTCGAAGTCATCGCCGCGACAACCACTGAGAAAAAGAAGAGTACGGCCACTATAGTGGCGATCAAAGGCGAGGATGTGGCCCCTATCCCGGTAAAGACATGAGGCAAGGTCTGATAGACCAATCCGGGACCACTGCTTGGAGCGATTCCCGCAGAAAAGACCGCTGGCATGATCGCGAAGCCAGCCAAGACAGAAAACAACAAAGCGGCTATTACGGTACCTGCTCCGGAAGCGACCAGATTCTCATCCTTATGGACATAAGAGGAATATGTGATGACTATTCCCATCCCGAGCGACATCGAATAAAAACTCTGACCCAGAGCGAAAGCGAAGGTCCTCCCCGTTATTTTAGAGAAATCAGGCTTGATGAGATAATCTATCCCCTTTTCCGCTCCAGGCATATTCACCGAATAAATCATGATCAGCACGATCAGGAAAAACAGAAGCGGAATGGAGATTTTATTGAACTTCTCAATCCCGTCCTTCACACCAAAAGCGACGATGCCTGCGGAGCAAGCCAGGAACACTGTGTTAAAGATGAGCGGCACCCACCCGGTCGGACGGAAATCACCGAAATTCAATGAGAAAGACTTGAAAAAATACTCTATCGACCATCCTCCGACGATGCTGTAATAGGAGACGATGACCATCGGGGTTATGACTCCCAAATAGCCAAGGGCCATCCAACCGCTACGAGGAGCCAGCTGCTTCATGGCTCCGATCGCATTGGCGTGAGTACCTCGCCCTATAACAGCCTCAGACAGGAATATCGGGAAAGAAAGGATAAAAGAGCACAGGATGAACACCAGGATGAAGGCTGCTCCGCCATATTCCCCAACCATGTATGGGAACCGCCAGATATTGCCCTACCATGTAGGGAAATCTCCAAATGTTTCCAAGTCCTATCGCGGAGCCTGCCATTGCCATTATCACGGCGGCCCTGCTGCCGAAATGATCTCTGTTTGTTGACATTTGTCTTCGTTCGTTAGATTCTTCGCTTCGCTCAGAATGACAATTGTGTCATACTGAGGAGGTTGAAAACCTCCGAAGCATCTTATATTCTAGTATAAACCGTAAACTCGTAACCGTAGCCGGTCTCGGGGTCGACCGCCACGGGAGTTGTGGACTCAACTTTCCAGATAAGAGGATCTATTACCGGGAAAAATGTGTCCGCATCCTCTATGGTTGTGTGGACATGGGTGATGTAAAGCTTGTCAGCTGTCGGAAGAGCCTGACGATAAGTCTCTCCGCCACCCATGACAAAGACCTTTCCCGATTCATGAGCCAGGACTTGGTAGGCCTCCTCAAGGCTGGCGACCTCAGTGACACCTTCTGGCTTATCTGGCCAAGGGAAAATCGAGATAACAACATTATCCCTTTTTGGAAGTGGTTTACCTCCAATGGATTGGAATGTCATCCAACCCATAACCACGGGACTTCCGGTGGTTGTCTGGCGGAAGTACTTCATGTCTTCGGCAATATGCCAAAGGAGGGCGTTGGATTTTCCGATCGCTCGGTTGTCGGCGATAGCGACTATGATACATTTTTCCATACTAAATATTCTTCACTTCGTTACAGATTCTTCACTTCGTTCAGAATGACAGGGCGGGGCGGGGGGGCACTGGCCGGGTCAGACTGCGACGGGGGCCTTTATCGCTGGCCATGGGTCATAACCTTCCAGGGTGAAATCCTCGTATTTAAAGTCGAACACGCTTTTAACATCCGGATTCAGAATCATCTTCGGAAGAGGCCTGGGAGTACGGGAAAGTTGTTCCCGCACCTGGTCGAAATGGTTCAGATAAATGTGGGTGTCTCCTGTGGTGTGGACAAACTCACCAGGCTTCAAGTCGCAAACCTGGGCTATCATCATGGTGAGAAGAGCGTAGGACGCGATGTTGAACGGGACCCCGAGGAAAGTGTCCGCACTTCGCTGATAAAGCTGGCAGGAGAGTTTCCCTTCGGCAACGTAGAACTGGAAGAGGCAGTGGCAGGGTGGCAGGGCCATCTTGTCAACCTCTCCAGGATTCCATGCCGAGACAAGGATTCTTCTCGAGTCCGGGTTACGCTTGATTGTGTCGATCACCTGGCTGAGCTGGTCGATAGTCCTTCCGTCCGGAGAAGGCCAGGAACGCCACTGGTGGCCATAGACCGGACCCAAATCGCCGTTCTCGTCTGCCCACTCATCCCAAAT
>ONUG01000059.1 GCA_900320965.1 uncultured Bacteroidales bacterium
ATGGTCTCCACCGCTTTCGGTTCTTTGGCCATGATGACCTCCGTGCTTGTCAGCCCTGACGGGAATTATGAATATGAGGCCGCTCACGGCACTGTGACCCGCCACTACTACAAGTACCTGAAGGGTGAAGAGACCTCGACCAACCCGATCGCTACGATCTTCGCTTGGAGCGGGGCTTTCCGCAAGAGGGGAGAGAAGGATAACCTTCCTGAGCTTGTGGCATACGCCGATAAGCTCGAGGCGGCTTGCCTTGACACTCTCAACGAGGGTTATGCCACCAAGGACCTTGTGAACCTGATGGAAGGCATCACTCCCAAGATGCTGACCTCGGCTCAGTTCCTCGCCGAAATCCGCAAGCATCTCGAGAAGGCTCTTGAGGCTTAGGCCGCGATTGGCTGAATGAGAGTAGCCCCCGGCTCCCTGCGCTGTCGCGCCCTATCCGGGTAAATGGGAGCCGGGGGATATTCTCATCTCAGCAGTTTCATCCTGAACGCAGCGAAGGATCTACCGTCCGTCGATGATCTCCTTCCAGGTCTTCCGGATGACGACCGGAGGCAAATGAACCTCCTTGAAATCAGGTCTTTCCACCGAACTTCTGGTCGTCACCCTTGTCTTGATCGGGTGAGCCTTGTCCCAGGTCTTGAAGGCATTGTAGTCGTAGTTCCAGCTCTCGCCCTCGGAAAGCTTCATGATCCTTTTCCATATCAATGCCCTTGAAGGAGCGTTGAAATTGGGGTTATAGTAGCCGCTGTTCATGACGCTTTGCTCCGTGGGCCTCCAAACCCCTGACCAGAAGGTGAATCCGCCCTCGTACACTCCGATTTTCTCTGAGGAGAAGGCACTGTCTCCGATGAACTCTTTCCAGAGAACCTGTGAAGGGTTAGAGGTGAAATCCACGTTGAGGTACCAATTCCTTTGGGTCTGATCCTTCCTGGCATAGGAGACATCTTCCGCGCTGATCATACCCTGGTCGCGGTAGGCATATTCATCACCAAGTTTGCCGATTCCATGCCCACCTACCTCATGGACAATCGTTTCCGCAAGACTGGAGATGCCTCCGGACACATTGACATCCTTGTATGGAATCCAACTGACGGAGGGACCACCGGCATAGACCGATTGGTCTTCCGGGTAAATCATTGAGCACATTCCTCCGCTCCGGACAGTGTTCAACAGCACCAGAACAGCCACATTGTCCATTCTCGCATTATCCTTGACGGCCTTTTTGGCGTACTCGAGCGCTTTCTCTATGTCTCCTCCTACGGCGGAGCCTTTGCCGAATACGCATTCGAATACTGTCGAATTGCCGTTGAAGTATTCCTCATGCTTGGAAACAGCGTTGACAAGATAGATGTTGAACCTGTCCTTCATGGATTTGAGCGGTTCGGCAGAGAACAAGTCCTTGACAGCCTGCTCAGCGGTCTTCTTGAACGTCCCGTTGGAGATGAGCCTGTCGGAGAAACCATCCCCGGTGATGACTAAGTCAACTCCTTTGACCTTGGTCGCTTTCTGCAGTTGGGTGTATTTCCCGTCTTGAGTGTAACTTGTCGACTCATAGTGGGTGACAGTTGTCTTGAGCTCCTTTTGGAGGAATGCCACGGCATTGTTCAGATAGTCTCTGGATTTGTCAAAGAGAGTAGTGTAAACCACAGTTTGATCTGGTCCTATAATGACGATACAGTTCTCAATGGAGTGAGGATACATAGCAGACCCCTTTTCCGTATAAAACGGGGCTCCAGCAGGATACTCGTCGTACATATGTCTGAGGAATGAGTCCCAGGTCGCACCTGTTTTATTAAGGACACTCTTGAATAACTCGTCCCGTTCATCCCTACTGGAGATCTCGCTGCTGTTATTATCGAAATAAGAGATGATTCCCAATCCTTTACTCTTGCCAGTCTTATAAAGTGAGGCCAGTTGTGCAAGGCAATCAACAGCATCACCAGACTTCGGATTCATATTGAACAGCACCGTGTACTGGTTTTTACTGAATTCTGTCTCGATGTCAAGCTCTTTGCCAGAGAGCGTGGTGATCTTGGGACTCCTGGGAATAGGAATCTTTGACTCGCGGAGATTGTCCATTGTGAAATTGTTGCCCCAGAATATGTTAGGCCATAATCTCCAATAATTGTCCATCTTTGCCACAGTTGTGGGAATGGAGCCGGAGAGGTTGTTTATGGAAAGGTCAAGTTCCTTCAAGTTGATGAGGCTACCAAGCGATGCCGGTATCGACCCGGATAGTTTATTGCTCTGTAGATTTAACTCTTCCAATCCTGTGATCTGACCGATTCCCTCAGGAATCTTTCCAGTCAGATTGCAACCGCGGAGGGACAGCTCCTTCAAGTTTTTGAGATTTAATATATCAGAAGGAAACGTCCAGGAACTAAGAGGAATGTGAACCAAGACTAATGCTTCCAGGCTTTGGATCTTGTAGATGGATTTTGGTACGGTCCCGGAAACGGTATAAGTCCAGAGAGTCAAATTCTTGAGTTTTTTCAGGTTCCCTATTTCTGAAGGAAGTGGATAGCCCTCAGTGGGGATACCGCTAGGATTGATCATCTTGAATACTTCCAATTCAGTGAGATCCGCTATCTCTTTTGGAATCTGACCTTTGAGATTATAGTCATATATCCACACGCTTCGCACGTGTTTGCCATCAGGAGTCATCTCGATGCCTCTCCACAACTCCAAGGGTTGGTCCGAGCACCAATTCTGCTTAGTGAAGTCATCCCAGTTGTTCCCGTTGTTAGCATTGAACAACTTTATCAAAGCGGCCTTTTCCTTAGCCTTGTAAGCCGCTTCCGTGACGGTGACCTTGCATGTGGCGGTCTTGTCTCCGGCTGTCGCGGTTATCGTGGTCTCTCCGATCGCGATTCCACTGATAACTCCGTTTTCATCGACGGTGGCGATATCCTGGTTTTCTGATGACCATTCCACCTTCACATCGGGATCCTCGGTGTCAACTTTGGCGGTAAGGGTGGTCTCGCCTTCTTCCTCGATTTCCACGGAGCTCTTGCTGACGCTGATGGAGTTGATCGGAAAAGATACGGTTACCTCGCATGTCGCTTTTATCGAACCGGCAGTGGCGGTGATGGTCGCTTTTCCCTTACTGATAGCTGTGACCTTTCCATTGTCCACCTTGGCGACACTCTCGTCAGAGGATGTCCATGTGACGGTCTTGTCATCAGCATCATTGGGCTCGATTGTGGCGGTTAGCGTCAGGACTTCTTTGGCGTCCATCGAGGCCGAGGTTTTGTCAAGCTTGACTGATGAAACCCCCTTCGGGGTCACAGTGACTTCACAGGTGGCATTCCTGCCGCTCACCGTCGCGGTGATTGTGGCAGTTCCTACCGCGACCGCATTCACAGTCCCATTATTCACCGTCGCTACGGAAGAGTTGGAACTGGACCAAGTCACTGCCTTTACAACGGCATTTGTTGGGCTGACTGAGACGGTCAGGTTGGCCGAGCCTCCTTTCGCGATGGAAAGCGTGGACTGGCTCATCGAAACACTTGCGACTTCCACAATCGGGTCTTCCTTCGGGCCGCATGCGGCGAGAAGAAGTGTAAAGACTGTTAGAATCAGCAGATGAATTTTTTTCATGATAGTTTATGAACTAGTTGTTTTACTTTCTTCCTTCCAGGACCTCCTTCCAGGTCTTTCCGACACGGACAGGAGGGACGTGAACATGTTCATCACCATCTACTTCCACGATGCTCCTGGTGGCCCTTGTAGTCGGATGGGCCTTGTCCCATGTCTTGAAAGCGTTGTAGTCGTATTTCCAACTTTCTCCCTCAGAGAGCTTCATGATCCTGGTGTAGATCTGAGACCTTGACGGGGCGTTGAAGGCGGAATATGCGTAACTGTCGTTCATGACACTCTGCTCAGTGGGTCTCCAGACTCCTGACCAGAAGGTGTCACCTCCTTCATAGACTCCGATCTTCTCGGAAGCGAAGTCGCTGTCTCCGATAAACTGGCTCCAAGGAACCTGGGACTTGGTGGGTGTCACTGAAATATTCTGGAACCAGTTCCATTTTTGGACCTTGTTGATGTAAGCTATCTCGCCGGAGGTAACTTCTCCTTGGTAGATGTATCCGTACTCATCCGCCAGTTTCCCGAGTCCGTGGCCGGCCACCTCGTGAACCACCGTATTAGCGAGATTGGACAATCCGCCTGACACGGAGACATCCTTGTAGGTGACCCAGGCGATGGATGCGCCACCGGCATAGGTGCTCGTGTTGGCGGGATCGAGCATGTAACATGTGCCGCCGTCGCGGTAGCTGTTCATCAGGACTAGCACTATGACATTGTCCATCTTGGATTCACCGACAGCCACCTTCGCATATTCCAGGACTTTGCTGTTGTTTCCTCCGACAGCCGACCATCCACCGAAGGCGCCGCTGAACGCTGTTGAGCAGCCGCTGAAATATTCGTCATTCTTTGAGACCGCCTCGACCATGTGGACGTTGAAGCGGTTCTTCATGGATTTCATCGGCTCGACACTGAAGAAGTCGTTCATCGCCTGCTTGGCGGCCTTCTCGAAGGTGCCGCTTGATATATCCCGGTCGGAGAAAGCGTCTCCGGTAATGACCAGGTCAATGCCCTTGCCAGTGGAAGCCTTCTGTAACTGTGTGTGCTTCTTGTCTCTTGAGTAACTCTTTGACTCATAATGGGTCATGGAGACATTAAGAACTTTTTCAAGGTACTTCAGAGCGTTTTCAATTTTCTTTTTCTGGTCATTGTCAACCAGCGTGGTGTAATCGACAGTCCCTTCGGGACCGATGATCACCATCTGGTTGATACTTCCGTGTGGGTAAATACTTTCACCGTGTTCCGAATAGAACGGGGATTCTTCAGTAGGGGTCTTGTCGTACATGTGGCGGATAAAGGATTCCCATTCCGCACCGGATTGTTTAAGCTCATCCTTGAACATTTGGTCTCGCTTGGCAAGGTTCGGATGATCCAGCTGTGCGTTGTTGTCGAAATATGTCAGGACACCAAGTCCCTTGCTCTTCCCCTTTTTATAGAGGTTCTCGAGAGAAGTCAGATATTCGGTCACTTCGGAGTAATCAGCCGCCACATCGAACAGAACGGTGTATTGGTTGCTCTTGATAAATGCCTCTAAGTCAAGTTCTTTGCCTGATAAAGTTTTGATAGGAGGAGATGGAGGGGATGGGATTTTTGATTTGCGGATATCCTCCTGAGAGAAATTGTTAGATTCGACTGCGGGACCCCAAATCAAAGGGAAACGCTCAATCCTGGCAAGGGATGCCGGTATGGTGCCTGACAGTTTATTGCCACGGAGGTTGAAATGCTCCAGGTTTCTCATGCCGGAATAAGAAGCGGGGATTGTTCCGGTGAAACTATTGTAGGAGAGATTGAGCCATGTCAGTTTAGTCAGGTTCCCGATCTGATCAGGAAGTGGACCTGTGATATTGTTCGTGTTTAGATCAAGCGCTCTCAAGTTGGTGAGCTTCCCGATCGATGAGGATAACGGCGCGCTATCCATATATATGCTTCTGACAATGTACAGGGTCTCGAGATTTGTAAGATTGAAAAGCTCTTCAGGGAATTTCCCTGTCAAAGGATAGTCGTAAAAGACTATCCTATTGAGTTTCTTAAGGTTGCCTATTTCTTTAGGAAGCGGTCCGAAAGTACTCTTCGGCAGACCATAAGACTGCGTCTGGTCGCCACGGATGTCGAAACCCTCAAGCTCCGTCAGGTCTCCGATTTCCTTGGGGATCTTCCCACAAGCTCCCCTGATATTCAACGCTTTCACATGAGTATTTGTAGCGTCCATTTCCACACCTTCCCAGGCGCTGGTGACTGGCCCGTCCGACCCCCAGTTCTCGTGATATTGCCAGTGATCCTTGTTGGCATTGTAGAAAGCCATAAGAGCGGCTTTTTCCTTGGCCATGAAATCTGGCTCAATGACGGTCACCTCTGCTGTACCTCTGGCGTAGGCGTTTATAATCACGCTTACAGTCGCGGTTCCTTGGCCGACAGCAACGAAAGAACCATCATTTATGACATTAAAGTTTTCGTCAAAAGTGACTCTCAACACGCTGCTGTTATTATGATTCCAGTTGATGTCTTTGAGAACCGTTTCTTCCGGCTCAACCTTAACGGTGAAACGTACGGTGTCTCCCTGGTTAACCGTAATCTGGGCAGGCTCGACAGTCACGGACTCGATGGTGGGGTTAAGCACTTCAATGTCGTAAGTAGCCTTTATTTCCCCGACTGTCGCGGTGATGGTGACGTGGCCTAGACCGACCGCGGTGACCTTTCCATCCTGATCGACAGTGGCGATAGACTCGTCGCTGGATGTCAGGGTCGGAGTTTCAATGGCGTCGGAAGGGGTTTTCTTGACGCTCAATTGGATCGTTTTGCCGATGTACACATTGCGATCCGTCTCAATGAATTCGATTGAAGTGACATGGGTCGGCTTTTTGGTGACAGTTACCTTACAAGTTGCGGACTTGTCTCCGACCTTGGCGGTTATCGTGGTCTCTCCGGCCGAAATGCCTTTGACTACGCCGTTTTCATCGACAGTGGCGACATCTGGGGATTCTGACGACCATCCCACAATCACGTCAGGATCTTCGGAGTCAACTTTGGCGATAAGGGTCTCCTCGCTTTCTTCTTCAAGCTCTATGGTGCTATTATTCAATGAGATGGACTTTATGGGGTAGGACACGGCCACTTCGCAGTTTACCTTGACGGAACCTGCGGCAGCTGTGATCGTGGCCTTTCCCTTGCCGACAGCGGTGACTTTCCCATTGTCCACCGTCGCGACACGCTCATCGCTGGATGACCATGTGATGGTTTTGTCGTCGGCGTCATTAGGCGATATCGTCGCGACAATGTTCAGCACATCCTTGACGTTCATTGAGGCCGATTCTGGTTCAAGCTTAATGGAGGTGACTCCCTTGGGTGTCACCGTCACCTGGCAGCTGGCGGTTTTGCCGCCAGCCGTGGCGGTGATATTGGCTGTTCCAACGGCGATCGCATTTACATTCCCGTTATTGACAGTGGCGACAGAAGAATTCGAACTAGCCCAGGTCACAGCCTTGTTTGTGGCATTTGAGGGAGTGACAGTGGCTGTCAAGCTCGTCGATCCACCTCTGACGATGGAGAGTGTGGACTGGCTCAAAGACACTCCAACGACTTCCACAATCGGATCTTCCTTCGGCCCGCAAGCGGCAAAAAGAAATGCTAAGGTGGTTAGAATAAGTGGTAATAATTTTTTCATGATTATATGATATTAAAAAACTCTCTTATGTTGCGGGCCATCTCGTCGGCCAGACGCTGCCGGGCTTCGACGCTTGACCAGGCTATGTGGGGGGTGAGGATAATCTTTTCGGGGTGAGCGGTGTGGAGCAGGGGACTGTCGAGCGGAAGCGGCTCTTTCTCATACACATCCAGGCCTATTCCGGCGATCCTGTCCTCGTCGATGATCCTCGCGAGGTCTTTCTCGATGGCTATTCCGCCGCGGCCTGTGTTCACCAGCCAGGCGGTCGGCTTCATCAGGAGCATCTTGTCGTAGTCTATGAGCCCTGCCGTGCGCTCATTGTAGGGAGCGTGGATGCTGACAACATCAGCCTCCTTCAGGAGGGTCTCAATCGAGACTGAAGGATATTCCTTGCAGTGGGAAGTGCCTGAGGTAGAGTAATATATTACTTTCATCCCGAACATCTCGGCGATCTTTGCGACTTTGGTCCCGATCGCTCCCATCCCGACGATGCCGATGGTCTTTCCGGCCAGCTCGGTGTATGGATGGGCAGAGTCCGTGTGGATCTTTCCGGAGGCGTAGCGCCCATCTTTAGCGTAGGCGTCGTAATGGAATAACCTTCCAGCGAGGGCCAGGATCAGGGTCCAGGTGATCTGGGCGACGGAGTCTGTCGAGTAGCCGGCCACATTGCGGGCGGCCACACCTCTTTCCTCACAGAGTTTCAGGTCGATGTTGTTCATCCCGGTTCCGGCCTCGCAAATGAGCTTAAGCTTTGGGGCGGCATCGAGGAACTCTTTATTCACGATGATTTTGTTCAGAAGAGCCACGTCGGCATCTTTGACCCTCTCCCGGGCTTCTTCCGCTGTGGAGGAGTCGTAGGTTGTGAGTTCTCCGAGTTTTTCGATCTCGGTCAGCGGCGTGGAACCCATCGTCGCCGCGTCAAGGAATACTATTTTCATTATTCAGGTATATTACTTTCTTCGCTGGAGGCTTCCACGAGCCTGCGTATTGGTTTGAATCCTGTGAAGAATCGGACCGCGATCACTCTGATGACGGTGTAAGCCGGTATGGCGACCAACATTCCGACGATGCCTCCGACATGACCCGCCATAAGCAGGACGATGAATATCTCAAGTGGGCTGGACTTGATGCTCTTTGAATAAATGATCGGCTGGAAAAAGAAATTGTCAACCATCTGGGTGACAGCGAATATGGCGACCAGGGTAATCAGGGCGATCCAGAAGTTCGGGTAGACCCCCAGGGCCGCCGCGCTGCTATATTTCAGCACCAGGCCTAGGATTGTGCCTATAGCCGCTCCGATCCATGGACCGACATAGGGAATGATATTGAGAAGTCCCGCCATGAACGCTATTCCGATGGCTGGATAGAAGCCGATTTTCGCTATCAGCCACAGTCCTATGAAGTTCAGTGACGCGACTCCTATGACTTCGATGAGAAGCCCGCCGAAATACCTGGTCAGCAGATGCTCTATGTCACCGATGGCGCTGATGGCTTCCGCCTCGTGCCTGTCTGGCACCACGGAGCCGATAATCCTACGGAACAGCTTATCGTCCTTGATGAAGAAGAATCCGATGAAGACGACGCAGAAAAGGCCTATGGCGAATGATCCGAGGGCAGAAGCTACTGAGCCCACGACGGATGTGATCGAGGTTATGTCAAAGGCATCCTTGATCCAGCTCACGAAAGACTCCTGGAGCTTGAAATCCCTGCCAAGGGCAGGAAAGCGGTCAATCAGCCAGACGTTCAGTTTGTCGATCTGACGCGCGAGCTCGGATGTGTTGAAAGATGCGGTCTGCAGGTTGCTGGAGACATTTTGGATTATTCCGGACACGACCGGGATGACCTGGGTAATTATTCCTAGTAATATGACCAGTATCACGACCAAGGTTATTATTGCCAGGAACCAGTCAGGTGCGCTTTTCCCTTTGATTTTTGGCTTCCTGAGCAGACGCATGATCGGCCGGCCCAGCAAGGAGACCACCGCAGCCAGGATAATGTAGATGATCACACTCCTGAAGTACCAGCAGAGCGCCACGATAATCGCCGCCGCAGCGGCCCACATTATGTATCTCGCAAGTTTGTCTGAACTTCTCTCTTCAGCCATTCGCTTGTCCTTTTGAAAGTTAAATACATTAAACCATATAAACATACGAAAATATTGGATAAAAAACTAAAAAAAAGAGCACGATTGATTTGCTTGTGCCTTAAGTTGGCACAATAGGGCTGTACCTTTGCAGTAGAAAAAGAGAAGAAGTTTAACAGATAAAAACCATAAAGCCATGAAGAATACTGAGTACAATCTTGACAGCCTTTCCTCGATGATCTCATCTGAATCTTCACTTTCGGCCCTCATTGACATGATGAGTGACATGGGTCTCGAGTTCGACTCCGCCTCCCGCCTGGCCTAATTCCTCCTGTCATTCTGAGCGCCAGCGAAGAATCTTTCCTTGGGCCGGTAGCATTTTCACCCTTGCAATGCAGCCGGCCTTGACATTTTGATGCACCCGGCGTCATTTTGCCATCTATAATGCTTCCAGGCCAGTTTTTCTTTTGAGAGTTCGGTCGGTTTTGTTTATATTCGCAAAAACCGAATTGTTATTCTATGAAACTTCAAAGTCATCTGTTCGACGATCAGCCGTTTCGTCAACCAAAATCCTTCAACGAGAAAGAGAATGCCTGCCGGGCTCTTTTCGACGCCGTCATCTCAAGCTGCCAGACCTTTTGGCACGTTTGTACCCCAGGTACAATCCAGTCAGTAATATTCAGGTCGCCAGAAGAATACCGATTCGTCGTGAATGCAGTCGCGGCGAGTGCATATGATGCGGGAGTTCGCGTCATCACATTCGAGATAATGAGCAACCATGTCCACATTATTGTCCTTTGCGAGGACAAGGTAGCCGCTAGTTTATTCTTCGATCTTCTCAAACAGCGTTTGATCAGATACTATCGGGAACGACGAAGCCCTAGAGACTTGTCTGGGTTCGTTTCTGACCCTATTCCGATTGAGTCTCTTGATTCGCTCCGAAACCAGATCGCGTACACCAACCGCAACAACTATGTGATCGACCCCGACCACACGCCGTTCTCTTATCCGTATGGGGCTAACGCGTATTATTTCAATCCTTTCGCCAAGATGTTGACCGGCAGGAGATTCGGTGAGATGTCCGACAGGGCTAAGATGCGTTTGCTCCATTCAAAGAAGATTGGATACCCGGATGACTTCATGGCCCTGAATGACATGATCCTGCCGTCGAGTTTCTGTGATATCTCTTTAGGTGAGCGGTTCTTTCGTGATGCCAGACACTACATGTACAAGGTTTCCAGAGAGGTGGAGTCTTATAAAGAAATAGCTGAATTACTCGGGGATCTTGCCTATTACACTGATGACGAGTTAATGGGAGTTGTTTACTCGCTTTGCAAGAAGAAATACGGCACTGATAACCCTTCTTTCCTGAATGTCGCACAAAAGAGCGAGGTGGCGCGGACACTCCACTACGATTACAAAGCGGACAACGTCAAGATATCAAGGCTCCTGCGGCTTCCCCGTTATGCTGTGGACCAACTGTTCCCGATGTCAGCGAAAAAGTAGGATAGTCGGCGGCATTTCTAGTATAAAAATGACGCCGACCCAGGGTTTTTACTTGAGTCGGCGTCAATTAAAGGGTCAGATTGCCTCCGACACCTCCTAGTCTTCGCGGAGCGAGTTCGGAGCGAAGCGACAGGGCCTCCCGGCGAGGGAGGCGGTGGAGGGTGGCGCCCCCTGGGGGGCTGCCGTGAAGCGGCTGGGGGGTAGAAGGGTGTGGCAACACCCTAGTCTTCGCGGAGCGAGACTAGGGTGTTGTCTTTCTCGGGGGTGAGGCCGACCTTGAGTGTGCGGAGCTCGGTTGAACCTTTCTTGCGCTTGCCCTGGAGAATCCTATCGGAGATAATGAACTCAGACACAGGATCTTCCACGTAACGCATCACGGCCCTCTTCAGCGGTCTCGCACCGAATGCCGGATCGTAGCCGGCCTCGGCGATGAACTTCTTGGCGGAAGGAGTGATGGTCAACTTGTAGCCGGACTCCTCGGCCCTCTCACGGAGCTCCCGAAGCTCGATGTCGATGATCTTCTCGATGTCCTCCTTGGTCAGGGAGTTGAAGAATATCTGCTCGTCCACCCTGTTGATGAATTCGGGCGGGAAATTCTTCTTGATCGCTTTCTCCAGAACGCTCTGGCGGTTCTGGGCGACATTCTTTCCTGCGGTCGCGAAACCGACACCAGAGCCATATTCATCAAGCTCCCGGCTTCCGACATTGGACGTCATGATCACTATGGTGTTCTTGAAGTTGACAACCCTGCCGTTGCTGTCGGTAAGATGCCCGTCATCAAGAACTTGCAGGAGGATGTTGAATATGTCCGGATGAGCCTTCTCGATCTCGTCCAGGAGCACGACGCAATAGGGCTTGCGGCGCACCCTCTCGCTGAGCTGTCCGCCCTCCTCGTAACCAACGTAGCCGGGAGGCGCTCCGATGAGGCGGGAGACCGTGAATTTCTCCATATATTCGCTCATGTCGATCCTGACCATATTCTCCTCTGAATCAAAGAGATATTCCGCCAGACACTTGGCTAGCTGAGTCTTTCCGACACCGGTTGGACCGAAGAAAAGGAAGGTGCCGATCGGGCGGTCCGGATCCTTGAGGCCGGCCCTGTTGCGCCGGATAGCCCTCACAACCTTGTCGATCGCCTCGTCCTGGCCGATGATCCTGCCCTGGAGGCGGTCCTTCATCTTCATGATCCTGTTGCCCTCGCTCTCGGCTACCTTGTTGACAGGGATTCCGGTCATCTTGGACACCACGGTGGCGATGTCCTCGGCGTCCACCACATTGCCCGTCTTCTTGTCCTTGGTGAGACTTAGGCGGACCATCGATCCAGCCTCGTCCATCGCATCTATCGCCTTGTCCGGCAGGAACTTATCTGTGACGTAACGGTCGGTCAATCGGGCGCAGGCCTCAAGGGCCTCGTCGCTGTGGCAGCCACCGCGGCAATGGCCGTCGCTGGTTTCGCCGGCGCCTCCACCGCCATGGCGGATCCGGGTACCGCGCCGTCTTACACCATCACGGTGAATGAGACGAATGACAACCACAACTTCAATGCCTACCAGGTGTTCAAGGGTGATCTGAAGGAAACCAAGAACG
>ONUG01000064.1 GCA_900320965.1 uncultured Bacteroidales bacterium
CGGGAAAAGAAAGGACTACCGCGAGTACATAAGATACTCTAGATGGTACCGCAATGTCTTTGACACTGAAATAGGTTACCCGAGAGGCCGGGATTCCAAAGGGGATTTCAGACCAGGCTTCGACCCGCTCTACGATGGAGGCTACGGAGAGATCTCTGATTTTTGCGAAGGGAACAGTTACCAGTATTCGTTCTTTGTCCCGCACGATGTCTATGGGTTGATGGACATCATGGGCGGCAGGGAATCCTTTGTGGGAAGGCTCGACTCGTTGTTCAGCACTCCGGTTGAGGAGCAAGTGGCCTGGACCGGCCAGAAGGTTGGACGGTTCGGATTCATCGGACAATATGCCCACACCAATGAGCCGGTACACCATGTCGCTTATTTGTACAACTATGCCGGAGAGCCATGGAAGTGTCAAGAAAAAATTCGGGAAATACTTAATACCCAGTATAATACTTCTCCGGGAGGCATGTGCGGCAACGACGACACGGGCCAGATGTCAGCTTGGTTTGTCATGAGTGCGCTTGGGTTTTATCCGGTTACCCACGGGCAGGATATTTTCGTGATAGGATCCCCGTTATTCAAGAAAGTGGAACTTCGTCATTCGAAAGGTACCTTGACTATTCTCGCTCGTGGAAACGCTCCTGGATCCCCCTATGTCAAAGGGGTGAAAGTCAACGGCAGGAATCACCGGAAGAATTATTTCAGGGGCAAGGATCTTTTCGAAGGCGATGTCACTGTCGAATTCGAGATGGACAGCAAGCCCAATCCTTCATGGGGAAGCCGTCCTAAGGACTGCCCTCCTGGAATCGACGGTAAAGCCGGAAAAATGAGTAATATAAATCCCTTCAACAGGAACAGATGGCGAAAATGAAAACAAATGAGGACACCCCTCTGATCAAGCAATTTTTCTCTGTAAAGGCCCAGTATCCCGAGGCGGTGCTCCTTTACAGGGTCGGCGACTTTTATGAGTCATATTCCGACGACGCCGTGCTGGTCAGCAAGGTTTTGGGAATAGTCCAGACTCGCAAGTCCAACGGAGACAAAGGCTATGTCGAGATGGCCGGGTTTCCGCATCACGCCTTGGACAATTATCTTCCAAAACTTGTCCGGGCTGGGTACAAAGTCGCTGTCTGCGACCAGCTTGAGGATCCTAAATTCGCAAAGAAACTGGTCAAGAGAGGGGTCACTGAGCTGGTGACGCCGGGAATTGCTTTCAATGACCAGCTGCTGGACCAGAAAGAGAACAACTTCCTGGCCGGCCTGACTTTCGACAAGGACGAGTGCGGTGTGGCTTTCCTGGATGTCTCCACGGGGTCTTTCCAGGTCTCTCAGGGAAGCCTTGACTACATCGGAACCCTTCTGGCGTCCCTTAATCCCAAAGAGATCGTAGTCCAAAGGGGGTACGAGAAAGGCGTTCGACAGAGATTCGGAGAGAACCTCTACATTTCCTCAGTAGAAGAATGGGCTTTTGTCTACGAGGCTGCCGTCGAGCGACTTAAAAAACAGCTTGGAGTTGAGTCGCTAAAGGGGTTTGGTGTTGAGAAATATCCCCTCGGAGTGTGCTCCGCAGGTGCTTTGATGGTCTATCTGGAGCAGACACAGCACTCCGGACTGGGCAACATCTGTTCGGTCTCCCGCATAGACGGAGACCAGTTTGTCTGGATGGACAAGTTCACGATGAGGAACCTGGAACTGTTCAATTCTTCAGCTGGTGGAGAGGGAGTCAGCCTTGTGTCTGTAATAGACAAATGCTCCTCTCCGATGGGAGCCAGGCTTCTTAGGAACTGGCTGGCCATGCCTGTGATGGACATTCCCGAGCTTGAGAGCCGTTATGACGGCGTACAGTATTTCTTTGAGAATGAAGATCGAAGGTGCGAAGCCAGGGACCTTATCGGTGGCATAGGGGATCTTGAAAGGATCATCTCAAGGGCCGCCATGGGGAGAATCGTTCCCCGTGAGGTGATGCAGCTTAGTCGCGGTCTGGAACGGATGGTTCCGGTCAAGGAGATTTGCGAGAATAGTGGCGTGGATGCTCTGCAAAAGCTTGCCGCCGGGATGAGAGACTGTTCCGCTTTGCGGGACGAGATCGTCAGGATCATGGATCCTGAGCCTGCGGCAGCTGTCGGAAAGGGCCCGGTGATCGGCCAGGGGGTCGACAAGGAGCTTGATGAGTTGAGGGACATTTCCTCCGGCGGTAAGGACTACCTCCTGAAACTTCAGCAGAGCGAAGCCGAAAGGACCGGAATCACCTCACTCAAAATAGGTTACAATAACGTCTTTGGTTATTACATCGAGGTTCGCAACACCTTCAAGGACCTGGTCCCTCCGGAGTGGATCCGCAAGCAGACCCTTGTCGGTGCGGAGCGCTACATCACCGGTGAACTCAAGGAGTATGAGGAGAAAATCCTGAGCGCCGAGGACCGCATCTACGCTCTCGAGACGAAGCTATATTCAGACCTTGTCGCACTGATTCAGAAGAATATAGCGGCGATCCAGGCTAACTGCAAGATCATCGCACGCCTGGACACTCTGGCTGGATTCGCTGAGCTTGCCGTGACAAACAAATACTGCAGGCCGCGGATGACCAAGGACTTGACCCTCGACATTAAAGGCGGCCGTCATCCTGTGATCGAGACACTGATGCCCCCGGGAGAGGAATATGTCCCAAATGACATACTCTTGGACAACAAGGGGCAGCAGATCATCATCCTGACAGGTCCCAACATGGCCGGAAAATCCGCGTTGCTCCGCCAGACAGCCCTGATCGCGCTTCTCGCTCAGATCGGGTCGTTCGTCCCGGCCGAGAGCGCCACCATCGGATTCTTTGACAAGATATTCACCCGTGTCGGAGCCTCTGACAACATCTCCAGAGGGGAATCCACTTTCATGGTGGAGATGCTGGAGACCTCGATGATCCTCCACAATTTGTCGGCTCGCTCCCTGGTCCTTCTTGATGAGATCGGCCGCGGAACATCGACCTATGACGGAATGTCTATCGCCCGGGCGATCGTGGAGTATATCCATGAATATGGCCAGGGCGCCAAGACTCTTTTCGCCACCCATTACCATGAGCTCAACGACTTGGAGGAGATCTACCCCAGGGTCAAGAACTTCCACATCGCCGTCAAGGAGGTGGGCACCCAGGTGATATTCCTTCGCAAGCTCAAGGAAGGTGGCACGGCTCACAGTTTCGGAATCCATGTGGCCCGAATGGCCGGGATGCCCAAAGAGGTTGTCCAGAGTGCCGAAAAGACTCTGAAAGCATTGGAAATGAATGATTCAGAGCACATTGTGAGCGCCAAGAAAGGAAATGTCAAAAAGCCTGTCCAGACCAAAGCCGGTACTCTGGAGAGTGACGGATCGCTCCAGCTCTCTTTCTTCCAACTTGACGACCCGACCCTGTCCTCCCTCAGGGACAAGCTGGCTTCGGCCGACCTTAACAACATGACCCCTTTGCAGGCTTTCGACCTTCTTCGTTCGATGAAAGACGAGCTGGGTGTTTGACGATTATTCTGTCTTTTTTACTATCTTTGAAAACTTGTGTCTTAACAGGTTTTCCCGATGAGAAGAGTCTTGATCATCACATACTATTGGCCGCCATCCGGAGGTTCCGGAGTGCAAAGATGGGTCAAGTTCGCCAAGTATCTTCCAAAGGAAGGTTGGCAGCCGGTCATCTACACTCCCCAGAATCCTGAGCTGACGACAATAGACAAGACCCTTTCTTCGGAGATTCCCCTTGAGGCGGAGATCGTCAAGAGGAAGATTTTCGAGCCGTACGGGATCTACCGCAAGCTGATGGGGAAGAATAGCTCCACGGATCTTAAGACTTTGACTTCGGCGGGGTCTGACGGAGGGGAGGTCAATCCGATCAACGGCGGTGGAAAGTCCTGGAAACAAAGGCTTTCCCTTTACATACGGGGTAATTTCTTCATCCCGGATCCCAGGGTCTTGTGGGTACGTCCTTCAGTAAGGTTCCTCAAGTCGTACCTGAAAGATCATCCTGTCGATGTGATAGTGTCGACAGGTCCCCCGCAGAGTATGCATCTCATCGGGCTTGCCCTGTCCAAAGAGACTGGCATCCCATGGGTGGCTGATTTCCGCGACCCTTGGACAAAGATGTTTTATTTCAAGCATCTGGGCCTGACATCCAAGTCCGAGGCAAAGCATCATGAGCTTGAGAAGAAGGTCCTTGACGGCGCTTCCAGGATTATCTCGGTCTCTCCGATGGTCCAGGAGGATTTCCGGAAGATGACTTCTACTCCGGTCGAGCTGATAACCAACGGTTTCGATGAGGATGACTTCAACCAGCGTGTTGATCTTGACGAGAATTTCAACATCACCCACACCGGTCTTTTCGCCTCGGATGGCAATCCTGATTCTTTGTGGAAAGTGCTGTCGGACAAGTGTTCCGAGGATTCCGAGTTCCGTCGCGCTCTCAGGATCCGGCTTGCCGGGAAGACGGATAAGGAGATCGTCGACTCGATCCACTCGGCTGGCCTGGGACAGAACCTTAAGGACCTGGGTTACCAGAGCCACGAGAGTGCGGTGAGGGAGCAGCGCAACGCTTCCATCCTGATTCTTCCTCTGAGGAAAGAACCTGAATATGAAGCGGTTCTGCCAGGTAAACTCTTTGAGTACCTGGCTTCCAGAAGACCTATTCTCGGAATTGGTCAGACAGAAGGGGCGATGGCCAGGATCGTCCGGGACACCGGTTCCGGAATCGTCTATGACTGGAACGAGGAGAAAAAGATCCGAGCGTACATCGACCTATGCTGGGAAGAGTTCAAAGAAAACGAGTTGAAGGATAATTCATCAGATATATCCATGTACAGCCGCCGAAGGCTCACCAAACGTCTGGCGGCCCTTTTGAATGAAGTTATAATCAAATGAACAAGATTCTTAAGAATATCCTTATCTACGCTGGAACAGTCCTTCTGTTCCTTGTCCTGGCATATTCCTTCGTGCCTGAAGTCCTTTCCGGAAAGGTTGTCGACCAGCATGACATCACCGGCTATCGTAGCATGGCCAGTGAGAGCTCCAAATGGAACAATGAACATCCTGATGATCCGGCCCGGTGGACCGGTTCCATGTTCAGCGGTATGCCCACGACATCTTTCAAGGCTTCCAGCGCCGGAGATTTGACTGATCCTCTCTACAACTTCCTGTTCAAGGGAAAGAGACCTGCCAACTGGCTGTTTGTCTCTATGTTAGGTGCGTTCCTTCTGATGCTCTCGCTCGGGATTGACAAGTTCCTGGCGATAGGTGGGGCGGTGGCTGTCACGTTCTGCTCTTACAATTTCCAAATCATCCAGGTAGGACATAACACCAAGATGCAAGCCTTGGCATTGCTTCCCTGGGTCTTGGCAGCGGTGATATTCACCTATAAAACCGCGATGGGCAAGCAAAAGGGATGGAAGTCCTGGCTCCCGGGGACAGCGCTCGGAGCGGCTCTTTTCGGTCTTGTCCTGAGCTTGCAGATCAAGGCCAACCACCAGCAGATCACATATTACCTTGCCCTAATGATCGCGGTCTACGTGATCGCGTTGTTCATCAGTACGGTCGCCTCAAAGGAGTCATGCGCGAGACTTGGCCGGTTTTTCGCCGCCTCGTCGCTGCTGCTGGTGTTGGGACTTGCGGGAATAGCCACAAACGCCAACAAACTCGCTCCGCTTTATGAGTACACAAAGTACACGATGAGAGGAGGTTCCGAGCTTTCGCATCCTACCGGAGGCGAGATTAACAACGACGGTCTGCAGTTAGATTACGCCACCGCTTGGTCTTATGGTTGGGAAGAGCTTCCCAACCTGATGATCCCTAATTTCAACGGAGGATCATCCGCCGGAGCGGTCAACCCCCAGAAATCTGAGGTCATCAAACTGTTCAAAGACGCCGGACAGGGAAATATTCGGGAGATGGCCAAGTCGTTGCCTCTCTATTGGGGTCCCCAGCCCTTCACTTCCGGACCGATGTACATGGGAGCGATAACGGTTTTCCTTTTCCTGCTGGGTTTGTTCCTCTATAAAGGGAAAGAGAAATGGTGGATCCTGGCGGCGACGATCCTGGCCGTCTTCCTGGCACTCGGCAACCACTTCATGTGGTTCACCAAGCTGTTCTACAACTACGCCCCGATGTACAATAAGTTCAGGACAGTCTCCATGGCCTTGATTGTCTTGCAGTTCACCCTCCCGATGCTGGGCTTCCTGGTACTTGACAGGATCACCAGGAATGAGTACACCAAAAAGGAGTTCCTGAACGCTGGTTATCTGGCCCTCGCCCTGACAGCCGGTTTCTGCCTTCTTTGCGTGGTGTTCCCCTCTGTCGCGGGATCTTTCACCGGCTCCTCGGACTCGAGTTATCAAGACGTCGTGGTGGATGCCTTGAAGGTTGACCGCAGGCACCTGCTGGTCAACGACGCCCTTTGGTCGATGATCCTGATCGTGCTGACGTTCTGTCTGATCCTCTGGGGCTACAGCGTCCCCAAGGATGCTCCCGAATCCTATCAGACTGATCCTCACATCGGCAAAGCCCGCCGGGTTGAAGCCGCGGCCCTTATCTGCGTTCTTGTCTTTGCCAATATGTTCTTGATTGGCAAGAGATTCCTCAGCAGCAAGGATTTCGCTACGCCAAAGCAAATCAGCACCCATTTTGACCAAAGGCCAGTCGACGAGGCGATCCTTGAGGACACTACCCTCTCCTACAGGGTGGCCGACTTGACAACAGACATATTCTCAGACTCTTACAATTCTTACTGGCACAAGAATATCGGTGGGTACAGTCCCGCCAAGCTCCAACGCTACCAGGATCTCATCGAGAGGTATCTACGCGGCGAGATTCAGTCTCTTTACAAGAGCTTCTCGGGAGGGAAGAGCCTCGCGGACATGGAGGCCTCCATGCCAGAGTTGAAGGTTTTGTCGGCGCTGAACACCAAGTATTTTATCGTTGGCGCCGATTATCCGCCCCTTGTCAATCCTTATGCTTATGGAAACGCTTGGTTTATTGATAGTTTCGTGGATGCGCCGACTCCGGATGACGAGATCGGCCTGATCGGCTCGACTGACCTGAAGACAACCGCCATCATCGGCTCAGACTTCAAGAATTCCATCCCCTCTGTCATCCTGAGCGAAGCGAAGGATCTTGACGAAGCGAAGGATGAGATCCAGCTGACCTATTATAGCCCTAACGAGCTCCACTACCACTATTCCGCCTCCACCGATCGCCCTGCGATATTCAGCGAGGTCTATTATCCTAAGGGTTGGCACGCCACCGTGGATGGAAAGGAGTTGGATCTGTTCCGTGCGGACTGGATCTTGCGTGGCGCCGTGCTTCCTGCCGGAGAGCATGACATCGTGATGCGTTTCGATCCAAAGGTCTACAAGGTCAGCGAAAGGGTCTCAGCAGCCTCCTCAATCATTCTGCTATTGTTGGTTCTGGCCTCTGTGGCAGGAATGTTCTTCGGTGGGAAGAAAGAGAATGAAAACACTTTAACTTCTTAATATCTAACACAATGGAAGAGAACAAACCTCAAGAGACATTCGATCCCAGGGATCTGAATCAAGACGGAAAGGTCACTTTCGGCGAGAAAGTCCAGTACGCTGCCGGCCAGGCTGTTGAAAAGGCCAAAGATGTCTATGCTGATGCCAAGGAGAAGACCGTCGAGGTCGCTGGCAAAGTCGCTGACAAGACAAAGGAAGTTGCCGGAAAGGTGGCTGACAAGAGCAAGGAGCTTTATGCTGATGCCAAGGAGAAGGCCGTCGATCTGAAGGAGAAGGCTGCCGACAAGATTGACACCGCCAAGCAGAAGCTTCAGGAGAAAAAGAACGGCGAAAGCGAGGCTTAAGTCATGAAAAGGCATGGTTTCGCGGCCGTGGCTCTATTGTGCTGTGCCCTGACAGTGTCAGGGTGCGGCCTTTTCAGGGCTGCAGGCAAGATCGGCAAGCTATTCGGAACCAAAAAAACATCCACAGTCGCCACGATTGTGAAGATTATCGGTTCCGTGCTCGGCCAGTTTTACGACACGACCACCAAGAAGGCATTGGTCGGGTCTTGGGTCTACGATGAGCCGGCCATCCAGTTCGAAAGCCAGAATCTGCTTGACCAGGCTGGTGGAGTGGTTGCCAGCCAGAGCGTGGCAGACAACATCAAACCGTATTTCGAGGCACTCGGACTTAAGAACGGAGGCGTCAGGATTGACTTAAGGGAGGACAACACATGCACGTTCACCCTTGGAGGTCAAACCATTAATGGCACCTATGAGTTTGACGATGAGACGAAAAAGCTGTCCATGAAGGCCGGTTACATCCCCCTTCCAACCGCATATCTTTCCATCGTCAACAACCAGATGGCGATGACCTATGACTCCAGCCTGTTGCTGAATATCATCAAAGTCATAGGCTCAGCCTCATCTGCCCAATCTAATCTCGCAAGCATCTCCAAGCTCGCCGACTCTTACGACGGCATGAAGACCGGCTTCACTTTCACTCGGTCGAAGTAGGCGATCACCCAGCCGCCTGGGCTAAGGTGCGGGCGAGGTCTATGAAGGCCAGGGCGAGAAGACAGGGTTCGCGTTCAAGATATTTAAGTGATTATAATCTAAAGCTCAGTCCGGCGTTTATTGAGACCATAAATGGATTCTCTGTCCTGTAGGTAAGGATTGCAGGATTGTCTGGTTTGAAGAACCAGGATATTTCAGGTGCAATGTAGATAGCTACATTGTCGATAAGGCAGTATCTTATTCCAGCACAAGATGTTACTGACCAGTTAAGAGAGTTGTCTTTAAGCCTGTTTTCTCCGATTGTCCCATAAATCAGCCGATCCACTTTTCCTCCAGCTCCAAGTATAAGGGAGAAAGGGCTGTCATGCCAAATATTCCATTCCAATCGTAGCGGTACTCCGAGATATAATGCTCGCTGTGAAGCTGAGGTGTTCTCAAATACATTTGAGAACGAGGATAGATAAATAGAAGACTCTATTCCAGAAACAATTGAGAGATATGGATTTAATGAATAGCCAACATTAACTCCGAAAGAAAAGGGTATTGAATGATTTGCCGTGATAGCATTATAATCTGAAGCATTATCAAATGGGATATTATTATATGAAATTTCTCGTTCTAAAAACGTTCTGTGATAGGCGGACGTTAGTTTCGAGTCCATGAAAGCGGATGGCGACAATTTGGCTGATGAGCTGTTCTTCATTCCGCTGAAATATGGAGTGAATGTCAGTCGCTTACTGGTTCTTCGACTGGAGTGTTCGAAATCATCAAGAAAGACTTTGCTGTAAGCTGTGTATTCTTTGACTTCTTGCCTAAAGTAGACTGAATCTATAGAAGTAACTGCTGAATCTTCAGATAATACCGGCGAAGGAACAATCAAGTCTTCTTTATAGCTTTCCTTTCCTTGGTTCATTTTGGATCTTATCACTACCTCTTTTATTGGTCGGGGATCCTCGTCATTAATCTTTTTGGTGCTATAAGTATCCGCAAGCAATTCTGAAGGAGAAACAGGAGATTCGAGGGGAGTCATCACATTGTCTTCGGCGTGTCGTAGGAAGACAATTGAAGCTAATGCTGCGGCCGTTATCGCAGTCGCCGCGATGATTATTGAGAATGCTTTGGATCTTTTCTTTGGAGCGAGGTAGTTGGCCTCGAACAGTTCCCAAGCATTATCAGGAAGTTCTATCCGGTCATCGGATAGTTTTTCTTTCAAAACCCTTATCCAATCTTCCATTTCAATTATTCTTTTCCAGATATGCTTTTATCATTTCAGACATCAATTTCTTTGCTTTGGCAAGAATAGACGTTGAAGACCCCAGTTGAATACCTAGCTTCTCTGCGATTACTTTATGAGAAAGACCTTCCATGTAGAACATGTTAAATACTAGTCTCTTCACTTCAGGAAGCCTAGATATCATTTCTCTCATTGCGGAATTTGGAATACAAGTAATATCCTCCTCGCAACTGTCTTCAATGTCGAAAACTATATCCTCAATTGAAGACGTGTCAAGTCGATGTTCCTTGCGAATCCTGTCAATCGCCATGTTAACAGCGACTTTGCTTAGCCAAGAGTAGAGAGAACCTTCTCCGGTGTACTTGTATTTCCCAATTGTCTTATAAGCCTTGACCATCACGTCATGCATAAGATCCATACCCTCAACAGGCCCATTAGAGTAACGTGTGCAAAGTGCAGTCAACCTGGCCGCATACCTGTTATACAGCTCCCTCATTGCCAACCTCTCTCCTTTTGCACATCGGGAGGCCAGCTCCATTTCACTTATTACGTCGCGATTTTCCAAATCTCTATATCTTAAACGCAGAATAATGCGAAATGCGTCCAAAAGAAAAGAAAATACATAATATAGTGGACGCGTTTTGACTATTTTGTCGTTCTTTTTATGAGAAAAGGGTGTTAAACCTCTGTAATTGGTTACTCCAAAACGTTAGCATATGAAACAGTTTTTTTATTTAGCCATCATTTTCGGCCTTGTCGCTATTTCAGGCTGCGACAGGGAGGAAACTGTCTCCGAAGACTCTTTGATTGAAAGGAAGGATTTCGTCTTGACCAGGTCGGAGATGGATTTCATAAGGCAGAATAACGGTTTCGCCTTAGAGCTCTTCAAGGAGGTGTCCGAATTGGACAAGGGAGCAAGCACCGTCATTTCGCCCCTTAGCGTTACAATTGATTTCGGGATGGTGAACAATGGTGCGGTCGGGGAAACCAAAGATGAGATTGACAAGGCTTTGGGATATGAGAACGGTTCCACGGAAGGACTCAATGCCTTCAGCCAAACGATGCTCAAGCAGTCAGCCGGAGTGGATCCTTCCACCTCAATAGAAATAGGAAATGCCGCTGTGATCAACAAGAGCCATGTCTCTCTTAAAGAAAGCTTCACCGAGTCGATCAAAAACTTTTACGACGCCGAAATTATCTACAAAGAGTTTGGGAAAGACGATGTGATGGGTTTGATCAATAGTTGGTGCGACAAAAAGACCCATGGGATGATTCCTAGATTGCTTGAATCGCAGCCATTGCCCTATGAGTATGCCCATTTTCTTAATGCCGTATATTTCAAGGGAATATGGTCGAAACGATTTAAAAAGAGCGATTCAAAAAAAGAGGACTTTACGCTTGCGGACGGTAACCGTAAGCAGGTCAAGATGATGTGGCAAAGGGACAAGTTCAATTATGGAAGCCTTCCTGGAATCTGCCAAACTCTTTGCCTCCCGTACGGCAACCAGGCATACAGGATGATTATCCTGCTTCCGTATGAAGGGAAGACATTGGCAGATATCAAGGAGTCATTGGATCTTGATTCCTGGAGTACCATGGTCGGACAGATGCGAGGATCAGAGGTAGATGTGAAGATACCTGTCTTTGAGACAACCACGCCTCTCCTGCACCTTGTGAAGCCTCTCAAGAATCTTGGAATCGTTAAGGCGTTCTCAATAGATGATGCCGACTTTTCGGGGATGGCTGACGAGAATTTATATATTGGCGATGTTCTGCACAAAGCCAGGATCAAGGTAGATGAACAAGGCTCCGAGGCTGCCGCTGTGACTGATATCACTATGTATACTACGAGTGCCTCTCCGCAATCAGTTCAGCCTCCGATCATTGAATTCCATGCTGACCATCCGTTTATCTATGCGATAACCGAG
>ONUG01000174.1 GCA_900320965.1 uncultured Bacteroidales bacterium
CTCATAGATGAAGTGGGCGTCGTTGACGTTGCCCTCCATATCGATCCGGTTCACGTTGATGTGCAGGTGCAAGATCCCGCTATCGCTGTCGTGATGGAGCGAGACGACATACTGGCTGTTCTGGAGCTTTGTGGATTGGGCGCTCTTCCGCTTGGCCATCCCTGAAAGGTCGATGGTATCGAACTCACGGATGAACTCGTCCGTCAGTTTCCGCCAGTCATCCAGCGTCCATCCGACACTCTCCTCTTCGGCTGGAGAGACCTCGATCCGGATCGAAGTGTTCACCATCGGCCGGTGCCGGTTCAGTTTCTCCCGATACTTCTCCTGAAGAGTCATCATCCGCGACCACATGGCGGCGGGCGTGATGCCCTCCGGGAGATTGTTCACCTTGACGATGTCGGCCAGTTCTTTCTCGGCCGAATATCCGACGGCGGTGCTGCCGTGTGTAATCACCTTAGCTTTTGCAATCATGGCTTATTCTTTTCTTTTATTGAGGATGCCTTCCAGGTCGGCGGCCAGCTGGGTAAGGAGCAGGATCCAACTACGCATGAAAGTGGCATTCTTGAAATAGCTCTGCCTCTCTTCCGCGGATTTGTCGTTAAACACGTTGAAGAAGTGGACGATGTCCCCGCGTGCATCGGCGATGTTGTCATAGGCCTCGATCTCCCGGTCCGTCAGGTGATACTTGGGCTGGTGTCCGAGTGTACACTTCCGGGTGTACCTGCTTACGGTCATGCCACATTCGTCGGCTCGTTTCTTCACCAGGTCATACTCCTCCTGGGTGACCCGGGCGTCCAGGTGCAAAGTGCGCCTGGGGGTGTCTTCTTTCTTTTTCTTTTGTCTCTTCATAAACTATTGCCGTTCAATTAATGCGAGCTTGCGAGCATTCAAGGATCCATTGTGGACAAACCGCGGCGCGGATTTGTCCGACATTGGTATTTCTTGCATAACATAACAGGAGCGGTCCGCTCCCGTTATGAGTCTCAGTTTGCCACATCGCTCCCTTTTCTTCATGTTCTCTTCTCTTAAGGCCATTGCCGTCCCGGTTTGAACTAAGGGAAAGGAAAGGAACGAAGGCCGTGTACAGGGGTGTTTCGGCCTTTGTGCCTCCTTCCCTTCTAATGATACTACGATACTATGATACTTTCGGGTATCATGGCAATCCTCTGCTGGCAAAGTATCAAAGTATCGTAGTATCACTTATTCAATCTTCGCGTATTTCCCATGTCCAGTCTTCTTCAGGAACGGGCCGTCGGCTTCCTGTCGGAGGTATCGGAAAACGGTGTTCCTCGATATCCCGATCCGCCCCCCGACGGCGACGGCTTGGTCGGCAGTAAAGGTCGAGTTCAGGCAGTTTATCAGGTCGAAGAACTTCCCGTGGTTGAACCCTCCCTGCTGCACAAGATTGTAGGTCTCCTTCGCTGTAAGGAAGAAGTATTCCGCAAGGATGGTCGCCCTTAGGGCGGTGTCTTCGTCGATGGTTTTAGACCGGGGAATCTCTTCCGCCGCCTCACGCATCACGTGGATGATGAGACAGAAACGCAGGCAGTAATCCTGGATCTTCCGGAAGATGGCGATCACTGACTCCGGCTCGTCCTCCGCATTTCGCTCTTCAATGCCGTTCTGCCAGTCTACCAAATAATCCCAAGCATCATCACTGAAGGTGTAATCCGTTTCGATTTCCTTTTCATCGAAGTAGCCCGTCGGTCTGAGAATCGAATTGATGAACTTTCTCCATTCCTCATCACATCCGGACGGGATGTCGGCTTTCCTCCACAAGAGAGGCTTCCCGTCATCGTTGTTGTTGACGAAGAGCAGGCGGTAGAAAAACCCGTTGTCCATGTTGCTTCCGCCGAACAGTCGCGGGAGGATTCCCGGCTGCATACCGCCGATAACGCCGACGAATGGGTCCGCTACGAAGGTGATGTCATCTTCGCCCTTCCTGTTCACGGTAATGGGAACCCCATTGTAGAGACTCAGCCACTGCTCGAGGTCACCACCTCCATTGCGATATTTGTTGAAAGAGGACACCCATCCCTTCAGTTCGTCTACGAACACAAAGATGCCGCGTCTGGTCTCTCCCAGGATCTTGGTGATGGCTTCCATCGTGATATCCTGGACGCGGAATTGCTTTGCCTTCGGCTTCTTCCCCCTGGATTCGGCGGGAGTCTTGCGCCATTCTTCGAGGCTGTTCTGATACTTCTGGATACTTGACTTATCCAACCTCAAGAAGGGTGCAACCGCGAAGTTGATGGGGTGGGTTTTCCCCGAGCCAGGTGTACCGATCAGGGCCATGAAGAGGATGGCCTTGACCTTAATTGTCCCGGCCATCAGGGTACGAAAATTCCCAACAGCTACAGAGGCGGCAAAAAACAATGCCGCGGCAATGTAGTTGAGAGGATAGTTCGCCTCCTCGCTGGCCTGTTTGACGATCCTTTGGATCTTCTCCGGGAAGATGACTATCGGGAAGACAGGATCCCTGTTCTCGGGTTTCATCTCTGCTGGCTTTGTTGGGCCAGTTCGCGGGCCTTCTCGACATCGAAGACGATACGTCGGCCGATACGGGAGACGATGGCATCCCGGAGGACGCCTCCGCCGTCAGCGGATCCGTCCTCGCGCGGCGTGCGCATGAGCACGTAGACAGTGGAATCGGAACATCCGAGCTCGAGGGCCAGGGCGTGGACGCCGAGGGCCTTCTTCCCTCCCTGTGCGGGCTGGGCTGCTGCATTCGGGGAGTTCGTCAGGGCGTAGTGCGTGAGCTCGAGATACTCCTCACCGGTCATCATGTAGACGGGCTTCTCCAGGAGCCCTTCAATGGATTTGTTTTTACTCATAGCGGTTCGATAGTTTGAAATAGTGTTTAACAATTTTTCTGTTTAACTAACTAGTCGTTATTTAACGCAAAAAGTGACGGAAAACAGGTGTTTTCGAGTCACTTTCTATATTAAATTTACGAAATAATTTCCACATTCAAGCACATTTACAGGACTTTTTTTGCTTGCGGGAAATTGTTAGACGTATTTAGTACTATTTGGCAATAAAACGGTAATGAAACGGTATAAACCGCATACCTTTTGCTGGTTTTTAACCCTTTTTCAAGAATTTTCCGCGTCCAGAGAAGATGATATCAGCTCTCAGACGAGGGAGAATTCTTCCCAAAACCTGCCAGAGAGTAGTCCGGTATCAGGACGGAACGGTATGACGTAGCGAGCTAGTATTTATCGTATTTTTCGTTTGGGGTCGCAATACGATATTCTGTACATCTTTTGCCGGTTAAGATAAGAGACAAAAAACCTCGGATTTATTCCGAGGATAGATTTTTGATGAATACGTATTTTTTCTTAAGCGAGTCGCGGAACTCGCTGGGTGAACAGCCGAGAACACGCTTGACGTATCGAGTGAAGGCCGGCAACGACGAAAAGTTCATCTCTTTGGCAAGGTCCGTTAATGAGAGATTCTCGGCGGAAAGCTCTTTACGAAGAATAATCGCCGCGTACTCATCGATCCAGTCGCCAGCCGGACGATTAGTAGCGTCCTTACTGATTTCCGTGAGGTACTTGGGCGTCACTCCTATCTTGTTAGCATACCAAGCGACATCACGATGCTTGCTGCAGTTATACCGGGCTTCAAGCAAGAATCTTGCGAAATGTGGCGAAGGGAGTCCTTCATCCTGGTATTTCATAGCCAACTGGGAAAAGAATGTCCAAAGATCATAGAGTAAGACTCGTAGTAGAGTTCCGGCTATTTGTTCTCCGAGATATCCTTGAAACGTATAGGAGTGTCGGAGGATGTTTTTGAAATCGTCCTCAAGGATGGTTCTCTCCCTGGCAAGGAGTGTCAACGAGCTGCGTAAGATTGGATTTATAGTCTGGTACTCATAGCCCCGAGCGTCCGATACTTGATTCGGTCTATAAAGATCCAGGAAATAATCCGAAACAAGGAGCACGTCTGCATCCATCTGATCCGAGTAGTCGATCCCGTCGCAGGACTTTGAGCTTGGCCAAACAACAAAGTCTCCACCATTCGCCGTATAATGGATGTAACCATGATTAAAGGTCACAGAACCCTTATTGCAAAGCATAAAGATATTGTAGAGTCCCCTGTAATCATTCAGATTCTTTCCGTCTCTGTAAGTATTGAAATAAATAATGTCCTCCATGGCATGTATTCGCGTTCAGACACAAATGTACG
>ONUG01000248.1 GCA_900320965.1 uncultured Bacteroidales bacterium
GGTGTTCGCGATGGATGGGTCGGTGACGTTCACCTTTGATGGGAACAACGGCTATCAACTTCACGTATATGATGCCCTTAGTGGTGAATCGCACGACTACAGCGGCCACTATGCCATCGACCTGATTGACAAGGGGACCATTACCATTAATCCGGCGATGTCTGACGACAGCAATGTCACATACAAGCTCGTGAAGCTGACATCAAAGGAGATGGAATGGCAGAAGGAAGGTACGACCTATTCTGTTGGGACCTGGGGCTCTGATTACCGGCATTTTGTGAGGGGAAAGTAAGTAGCTGGTGGATTTACAGAAATAGAACTGCCGTCATCTCGGATTGAGGTGGCGGCAGTTCTCTAATCGCCAGGTGTATATTCGACGCCTAAAAACTCTAGGCCCAGGTCTTCGATCAGAGCTTCGGCTTCGGAATGGTATTCCGGAGAGATGTATCGTTTAATTTGTTGAAAAGTTGGATTCTGCGATGTGTCAGGGTGCCGCCGGCTTTCCAGGATAAGGTCAGCCAGATCCATGTGGCGGAAGGAGGGATTGTCCCCAGCTATATGTTGCAGATAATCACTTACTTTGATATTGGAATAGACAGACAAGCGTTCGCACCAGAAGCCGTAAGCATCGACATCGGGATAGGCCACGACTTTCCGTCCGGACAGGACATCCAACTTATTACCCAGACTGGTCTTCCCACCGGTGGCGAGCCAGACGTATTCCGGGATGAACCCCGCACAGATAACGGCGGTCTTCTCTGATTCTACGAGTGCGACAGTCCGGTCCGGATACAGCGAGAGCAGATGCTCTCCGAAAAGGCATTGGGTCAGTTCCCATTCTTCCGGCAGCAGCTCTTTTCTTTTCATGAGCGCATGGATCCAGGTGATGGGACACTTGCTTGAATCATCCTTGATCCGATGACCTGTGACCGGATCATATTTCATGACCTTGGTTAGGCCAAGCTGGTATTGATCCACGAGACCTTCCACCACCATTGGGTCCAGGACGGTTTCCAGGAAAATGGTGAAAGTACTCTTTTTCGGGTCAAAAGAGAGGGAACGGGTAACGTATTCGTAGGGAATGATGTCTGGTGTTTTCATTGTGTTTTGGGGGTTATTGTCCCGTTGTCCCAGCCGGGACACGTGGGACAGTGGGACAAGTTGGGACAGTTTCGAGCTCCTTGAACAGGCGGCCGACGGTAGATTTGCTGAGGCCCAGTTCGACGGCGACCTCGCGGATCGTTTTTCCGGCTGCTTTCAGTTCAGCCACCTGCTGCTTGCGCTCCTCCCTATCATCAGGAGTAAAAACTCTCAAGTGTTCGCTTTCACGGGCATTGCCGACGAAGGAGAACTGAAGGAAACCCTCGGTCTTGACGATTTCATAGAGGAGGATGTTATCTCCGCCGTACTGGATCTCACAGGACCGGGCCTTGAGTTGCTTTACATACCTGAGCTTGTTATCCCTGCCGGACATACCGATGGCGAAGGCGCTGTCAAAGAAGTTGTACAGGCGCTTGCTCCCGGCCAGGTCATTCTGGGTGATTGGCCTGGAGGGGTCACGCTTGGGGGTATGGGCTATTACAAGGATCGACCAATCCTTCTCCTTCTTCAAGTTCATCAGTTTTACCATGAAACTTCCTGCATCGGAGCCCTTCTCGGCAGCATTGCACAGGTAGCTGAGATTGTCGATGATGATGATCCTACAATGTTGTTGTTCGGCAGCGTTCGCAATATCTGAGAGGATCTTCTCCTCATGGTATCCGGCATCGAATTTCTGAGGGTTGATTACTGCGTGATAGAGCATCTCGGGGAATTTGTGCATAATACCGGATTCCTTATCGGTATAGCGCAGCTGGAACTGCTTTTCGGAGAGTTCACAATCAACATACAGGACCGGTTCGGTAGTGGCGATCTGGTCAGCTATCTGGACGGCGAAGATGGACTTCCCGACGTTGGAATCAGCAAAGAGGCAGGTGACTTCCCCCTCATACCAGAGGGTCATGAACAGGTTCCTGGGGACGGGGCGTAGCGCTGCATCATGCACGGTCTCGTTCGCGGTTTTCACCGTGAACATGCCGATGTCGTCACCATGGGTACGAGTTGCGATATCGACCCGAATGGCGGTTATAGGGTCGAGATTATTATGTCGTCACCATGGGTACGAGTTGCGATATCGACCCGAATGGCGGTTATAGGGTCGAGATTATTCTGCATGGTCAGCTCCTCCGGCTTTTCGTGCTTGTCTTTTTCTCTTGCGTTCCGTCTTCTTCACGGCTCTTTTGTGCTTTCGCAACCTGGACTCCGCCTTCTTGATAGTCTCTTTAGCCTTCTGTTTTCTCCCTCCTTCAAATTCGATTTTGATCATCTCGATGGAGTTATATTTCAAATCCAAGAGTGGTTGTTCGGTCTGCATCGGGTCATTGGTGAGCTTATGGAATCTCTCGCCCCAGTAATGGTAGCTATTGTGATACGCACCCCAGCTAAGAAGAAAAGCAGCAAGAGCGGTAACAGCGGGTAACACAAGATGTAAATACCGTTTTATCCTTGACACTGCCACGATCTGATTGGTTTTGACATATTCGTCAAACTTTTTCGTCAGATTCTCAATGCTGGAGATGGCAGTATCCAGTCTTGTCTTAACGCTCCCGAAACTCTGGACCATTGGCGAGACCTCCTTCCGGACACCCTCTTTCGCAGCATTCAGCAGGGCACTGGCGCTATCCTGGTCGTCCTCCTTCTTCTTTATCTCGTTCACCTGTGGCCTCGGCATCTTGCTGACGATCTTGTCCGCCAAGTCATCGGTCTCGGAGGAGGACAAACCAGAAAGAGAGTGGTCCTCTAGGGACTCGACTTTTTTCTTCAACTCGTGGAGATTATCCTGAATTTTGGTCATAGTCGGACCAACAACTTCCATCAGGTAAATATCCACAGGCATATCG
>ONUG01000197.1 GCA_900320965.1 uncultured Bacteroidales bacterium
AAGAAGTTCATCGCCGAACTTACGGGGGGCGAGAAGACCCCTGTCAGGATTGTCTGGGATCCGGACGGAGATGTTTCTTATCTCGGCCTTAGGGTAGCGCCTCTCCAGACTCCCGAAGAGGAGAATTCCCTTTCTTTCTGGTCTGAGTTTGAGCCTGGAGTGGATTTTTATTTTATCGCCGGGGAGAATTACGATGATGTCATCCATGGCTACCGTACTTTGACCGGGAAGGCCCAGGTGATGCCCAAATGGGTTATGGGTTTCTGGCAGAGCAGGGAACGCTATTCCACCCAGGAAGATCTCGTCCAGACCCTCGCCGAGATGCGCAGCAGGCATATTCCTGTCGACAACATAGTCCAGGACTGGCAGTATTGGAAAGAAGACCAGTGGGGGAGCCATCAGTTTGATCCTGAGAGGTATCCGGACCCGGAGAAGATGCTGGATGACGTTCACGGGATGAACGCCCGGTTCATGATCAGCGTATGGCCGAAGTTCTACACCAACACTGACAACTACAAGGAGCTCAAAGCCGCCGGATATGCCTACACCCATGCCGAGGAGGACAGCCTTAAAGACTGGCTCGGCCACAAGCAGACTTTCTATGACGCCTATTCCGAGGGCGGACGGAAGATGTTCTGGAGGCAGATGGACGAGAACCTGTATTCCAAATACGGCAGGAAGATCGACGCCTGGTGGATGGACGCCAGCGAACCTAACCTTAGGGACTGCCTGCCGATGGATTATTTCAAATGGCTCCTGACCCCCAACGCTTTAGGATCTTCAACCGAATATCTCAACGCCTATGCTCTTGTCAACGCTGACGCGATCTACAACGGCCAGCGGAGTGTGGATCCTGACAAGAGAGTCTTCCTGCTCACCCGTAACGGTTTCGCCGGGCTCCAGAGGTATTCCACCGCCACCTGGAGCGGTGACATCGGGACCTCATGGACAGACATGAAGGCACAGATGCCAGCCGGTCTTGATTTCTCGATGAGCGGTATTCCTTTTTGGGGAATGGACATCGGAGGCTTCTCCACGATGGGGAAGTTCTATGATCCGGCCAACAGCGATGAGTGGCAGGAACTCCAGACCCGCTGGCATCAGTTCGGAACCTTCGTCCCCTTGTTCCGCACCCATGGTCAGTGGCCCAGACGAGAACTTTGGAATATCGCTCCTGAAGGTTCTAAGGCATATGAAAGCATCCTCTGGTACATGAGGTTCCGCTACAGGTTGATGCCTTACCTGTACTCTCTTGCCGGTGCTGTCCATTTTGAGGACTACACCATCATGAGAGGTCTCCCGATGGATTTCCCTGACGACATGGCTGTCCGGGACCTTTCCGACCAATGGATGTTCGGCCCGGCGCTGATGCCGTGCCCGGTCTCAGACTATAAAGCCAGGAGCCGGGAGGTTTATTTCCCTGAAGGAGGGTGGTATGATCTCTACACCGGGTCTTATATTCAAGGCCCTGAGACTCTGGAGGTTCCCGCTCCTTATGAGCGGATCCCTCTCTTTGTGAAAGCTGGTTCCATCATCCCGTTCGGTCCGGAGATGGAGTGGTCTGACGAAAAGCCGGCCGACGACATCCATCTTTACGTCTATGCCGGAGCGGACGCCGATTTCACCCTCTATGAGGATGACGGTCTTACTTACGGCTACGAGAAAGGCCAGTTCTCCAAGATCCCGATTCACTGGGACAATGCTTCCAGGACTTTGACCATTGGCTCCAGGGAAGGTTCTTTCCCCGGGATGCTTGCTGAGCGCCAATTCACAATTGTGCTCGTAGATCCATCCCATCCGAGAGCCTTCGATCCCGACTGCTCCGGAGAAATAGTTGATTATAAAGGCAATAAAGTTGATATTAAATTATAGGCTCCAATGAGAAGACTCATCCTCACCGCATTAATCCTTCTGTCAGGCTTTTATCTTAGTGCCCAGGAGACTCTTTTCGATGATGGGTGGAAATTCGCTTTTGGGGACGCTTCATCTCCGGAAAAGGATTTTGGCCGGGGAACAGAGTATTTCAATTATTTCACAAAGGCAGCGTCGATACACAATGAGGGACCGTATTCGCCCAAGTTCGACGATTCCGCCTGGAAGGAAGTGAACCTTCCCCACGATTGGGTGGTGGACCTGCCCTTCGATCCGAAAGCCAGTCATAGCCATGGCTACAAGACTGTCGGTTGGAAGTATCCCAAGACCAGTGTGGGTTGGTACAGGAAGACTTTCACCATCCCTTCGGAGGCGAAAGGAAAGCCCGTCTCCATCCGCTTTGACGGAATATTCCGTGACTCCGACATCTGGGTCAACGGGTTCTGGCTCGGGGGAGAGAAAAGCGGCTACACGTCAGCCACTTACGACATCGCTCCTTATCTTGAATACGGCGGAGAGAACATCGTCGCCGTCCGGGCGGACGCCACCTTCGAGGAAGGTTGGTTCTATGAGGGCGCCGGAATATACCGCCATGTTTGGCTGACAATCGGCGAACCTGCCGCCAAGCCTGAAGCCCGTCTGCCGAAGATAGAGACTGATCCCGAACAGGGAATCCTGATTGATGGAGTCCCTGTCAAGCTCCGGGGCTGCAACCTCCATCAGGACCATGCGGGAGTAGGGGCGGCTATTCCCGATGCCCTTTACGAATACAGGATCCGTGAGTTGAAGAAATACGGTTTCAATGCCATCAGGACCTCCCATAATCCAGCCTCTCCGGCTCTTTTGGACATCTGCGATTCCCTCGGGATGTATGTTATCGAGGAAACCCGGCTCATGGGTGTCAACGAGGCTCAACTTGAGCCGCTCCGGAAGATGATCGAGAGGGACAAGCACCATCCCTGCATCATCATGTGGGGCATCGGCAACGAGGAATGGGGGATCGAATGGAAGAGCAAAGGTGAGGACATCGCCCGGGTGATGACAGATTATTGCCATGGCATTGATCCCACCAGACCCGTGGTCGTGGCGACCAGCAGCGGCCCCGAGGTGATAAAAGGAACTGACGTGGCCGGCTACAACTATATTATCCAAAATCCTATTGACGAGCACAGGGCGAATTTCCCTTCAAGGGTGGCTGTCGGCACCGAGGAAACATCCGGCTGCGGCACCAGGGGAGTGTATTTCGACGACATTGAAAACGGTCACATGGCCGCGATCAACCGCTCGCCGCAAGGCCCTGACAGTCTGTACAATTGTATCGAGCGAGGACTCAAGTTCTATGACGCCAGACCTTGGCTTGCGGGATTGTTCTATTGGACCGGATTTGATTACCGTGGAGAGCCTAATCCGCTTTCCTATCCTGCCACCGGCTCTGAATTCGGGATCCTGGACTATTGCGGTTTTCCGAAAGACGAGGCCTTCTACCTGAAGTCATGGTGGACAGATGAGCCTGTGCTTCACATCCTTCCTCATTGGAATCTGGAAGGTCATGAGGGTGAGGAGATTCCCGTCTGGATCTACAGTAACTGCGACGAAGTCTCCCTACAAGTGAACGGGAAGAATCTCGGGCGAAAGAAGATGCCACGGCTTGGACATCTTGAGTGGAAAGCCATTTACAAGCCAGGTGTCATCAAGGCCGTCGGGTACAAGGGTGGAAAGAAAGTCATGGAAGAGGTTGTCAGG
>ONUG01000091.1 GCA_900320965.1 uncultured Bacteroidales bacterium
GCCGTGGCAAACTTGCTGTCCCAGTTCTTCCCTCCCCGATCAGGCACTCTGGGGAATGGATCGCCCGCTACGTCCAACGGGTCAACCCCGGAGGGAACAATGTGGACTACATGATGCTATCCCACTACCACAATGACCACGGTGGAGGCAAACAATTCTTCGCCGACAAGGTCGTGCTGGAAGACGGCAAGGAACACTGTCTGAGCGGTTTCTTCCATGCGGCAAAATGGTTACGGTTCTCCAAGGCCTTCGACCGTTGCTGGCCAGGGATGGACGACCCCATTCCTCTGATCCAGAGATCTGCCGACAACGTGGATCAGATGATAGACTTCTACGAATATATGTCAACCTATAAAGGGCTGGAAATAGAGAAGTTCCAAGTCGGAGCGACCGACCAAGTCAAGATGCTCCACTTCCCTGGCAAATACCCCGATTTCTCAATCAGGAACATCTGCGGCAACGGTAGGATAGCCTATCCGGACGGAAGGATTGTCGACCTTTACGCCGAAAGGAAAAAGGATAACCCCACTTACTTCAACGAGAACGGGATGAGCCTCGGAATGATAATCTCCTACGGCCCGTTCAAGTTCTACACGGCAGGAGACTTCTCGGACGGTTGGGGTCTTCCAGGAGGCGGCTCTTTTGAAGTCGAAGAAGCGATAGCCGACGCTTGCGGAAAGGTGAGCGTCGCGAAGATCAACCACCATGGCCATTACTCCATGCCAGGGAAACTCCTCGAAGCCCTCCAGGCCAAGGTTTACGTCAGCTGCGTCTGGGACCAGCTCCACAATGTCGCTCCAGTGATGGAAAGGATTGCCGACAGGTCCCTGTACCCCGGCGACAGGATTGTCTGCCCCGGAATATTCCCGAAAGAAAGAAGGGAAGAAGACGCCGGAAAGGAATGGCTCGGAGTGATCAATGAGTCATCATTCGAAGGAGGGCATGTCGTCCTGGATGTCCAGCCAGGAGGGAAAGACTACTCAATCACCTACCTGACCGCCTCTGACGAGTCAATGCGGGTGATGAGCGTAATGAATTTTAGGTCCTAAGAAGGGAACTACTTAACCCTCAGCTTCTTACCCAGCCTCAAGACAGTCCTTTCGGAGATCCCGTTGAGCTGGCAGAGTTTCTTGACGGTCGTGTGGTACTTTCGGGCAAGGGCACCGAGAGTATCGCCCTGCCGGATAGTATGGTACTGCGCCGCGGCCGCGGCCTTCCTCTCCTCCTCGGCCTTCTTCTCAGCCTCAACTTTCTCCTGGGTGTCTCCCTCGATGATGTCGATCTCCTCCTGCTCGTCCTCAGGAACATAGTTGCTGGAAGCGTTGAGATACTTCTTCTTCAGGGTGAAGAAACGGTGGCGCAAGATCCCCGATTCGAAATCTATAAGCCACTCTGGATCAAAGGCATAGCCTTTATACCTAGTCTCGAAATGGAGGTGAGGGCCGCTTGAGCGCCCAGTGGATCCTCCAAGCCCTATGATAGAGCCGGCGTTGACCCAGTCGTCCTCGGAGACCATGATCTTAGACAGATGGGCATAGAAGGTCTCCAACCCATTCTCATGGCGGAGGATGACAAGGTTACCGTAACCTTTGTAATATTTCGCGAGCCTGACTTTCCCGTCGAAAGCGGCATAGACCGGAGTGCCGGTCTGCAAAGGAAGGTCAGCCCCCTGGTGACGGCGACGATGACGGTACCCGAACTTGGAATAAACCTTTGTCTGGTTAGGGCACCGGTACTGGCTGAGCGAATCCACAACCCAGATTCCGATCTCTTCCGGCAGGCTCTCGAGAGAGACCCTGTACGGATCAGGATACTCATGTGTCCAGTACTCGGAGAACTCCTCCTGGGAAGCCACATAAGAAGGATCCTTGATGTACTTCCACGTGTAGTCGGACATCAAGAGGATCTTGATGTGAGGATTAGCTGTAGTGAGGGTGTCGACGGCATCAGCCTGCGTCTGATCCATTGACTGGACCGGCTGGAACGCCGGTCTGGGAATTATCAGCTCAGCCTGTTTCTTGGATGTTATGGTCGTGTCCTGGGCCGTCGCGGAGAAGGACGCGGCAAGTGCGGTGATTACCGCGGTTATAACTCTAAATCTTGGCATCGAATCTTTCTGTAAGCAGTTTTTTTGTCATGGCCACTTTTTCCTCGAGCAAAGCCTCGGAAGTAGCCTCACAGATGAACCTCAGGTAAGGTTCGGTGTTGGAAGGGCGGATATTGAACCACCAATCAGGGAACTCGACCCTGTAGCCGTCGAAATCCATGAAAGCGGTAGGGGTCTCGGCCGAAGTGAAATACTCCTTGACGGCATCCATCGCGCCTTTCTTGTCCTCGATCCGGAAATTGATCTCGCCGGAATTCTTGTACCTGGCGATCCTGCCGATGAGCTGGCTCAGGCTCACGCCTTTCTTCTTCATTGAGGCGACAACCCTGAGAATCAACATCGAGGCGAGAAGGCCACTGTCCGAATAAAAGAAATCCTTGAAATAATAGTGACCGGCAAGCTCCCCTCCCCAGACACCATCCAACTCACGGAGTTTCTTCGCGGCGAAAGCCCTTCCTACCTTCCAGGTCTCCATCCGGCAGCCCATAGGGGCAAGATACTCTCCTACCGCTTTGGAACTGCGAATATCCTGGAGCACAATTCCAGTGAGTCCTCTTTCCTCGACATAATAATGACCAAGGACAGCGATCATCAGGTCAGGAGAGATGAATTTACCCTCATTATCGACGAACATAACCCTGTCAGCGTCGCCGTCATAGATCACACCGACATCGGCGCCGACCTTCTGGACGAGATTCTGAAGGGCTTCCACATTCTTGGGAATCAGCGGGTTAGGCTCATGATTAGGGAAAGTCCCGTCCAAATCCTCGAAGATGTAGGACGGCTCATCCCCGAATATCTCCTTGGCGTAAAGGCTCGCCATGCCATTAGAGAGGTCGAAAGCGATCTTAAGGCCCGAATAATCCCCCTTGAACTTCAGCAAGAAGTCTAGGTAGTCCTTATGGATGTCCATAGACACCACCTTACCCTTCACAGATGCGGCGGGAGTCGGTCGGCCAGCCTCGATCCACTCTTTGATCTGACCCAGGCCGGAGTCAAGGCCAACCGGCAAGGCATTCTCCCTTGAGACCTTCATTCCGTTATATTCCCTTGGATTATGGGACGCGGTGATCTGTACGGAAGCCTTGAAGCCGTAATTGGCGGTTCCGAAATATACCATTGGAGTGGTGCTCAAGCCGATGTCATAAACATCCGCTCCAGCATCAGTGATTCCCTTTACCAGGAATTCATGGATTTCCGGAGAAGAGACCCTGCAATCCCGGCCGACAAGCACCTTGTCTGCCGACAGCAGCTCCGGGAGGAAATACCCCACCTTGTAGGCTGTTTCCCGATCAAAGTCGACATTGTATATTCCCCGGATATCGTATGCGTGAAATGCTCCCATGACGTAGTGTTATTTTATTATGGTTGAGTAACGGGCCGGAACACGGCCTTTGGCTATACTCATAAGTTTCTTAGAGATAATCTTCCTGCGGATCGGGGCGACATGGTCCACGAACAGATCCCCGTCGAGATGGGACATCTCGTGCTGGATCATCCTGCAAGCGAACTTGTCGAAAGTCTCAGTCTTCTGCTCGAGATTCTCATCGTAATACTGGACAGTCATGCTCTCGGGACGGGCGACATCGCAATAAATGCCAGGGACACTAAGACAGCCTTCCGAATAGACAATCTTCTTGTCGCTCTGCTCGAGGACAACCGGATTGATCATAACCCTGGTGAACCCGTCGAGGTAAGGATAGACATCGGTCATGTCCCTCCCGTCGACAATCAGAACCCTGACGCTCTCGCCGATCTGGGGAGCGGCAAGGCCACATCCCTCGGCTTTCGCGAGCGTCTCTTTCATGTCATTAACAAGGTTTTCAAGATACACCTTATCGGAAAGGTCCGCTGGCACAGCGTTCTCCCTCAGGACTTCTGATCCATATAAATAAATCGGTCTTACCATAATTTTAAACTCAAGCTTTTTTGTCAAGGTAGCTTTGAAGGATGATGGCGGCGCTTATCTTGTCGACTGAGCTTTTGTCACGCCTGTCCTTCGCTTTCATGCCACCTTCAATCATCGCCCTATGAGCCAGGACAGAGGTGAACCTCTCGTCTTCGAGCGTCACAGGTACGGACGGGAAATACTTCGCCAAGGTTTTGAGGAACACGTCAACATCAGCCGCCGCCTCGGACGGCTTATTGTCCATGTTCATCGGATACCCCACCACAAACCGGGCCACAGTCTCCTTTTCAGCATAATTTTTGAGATAATCTATTATCTTTGCAGCAGGAACCGTGTCCATGGGGGAAGCGAAGATTCCGAGCGGGTCACTCACCGCGACCCCGATGCGTTTGCGTCCGTAATCTATGCCTATTATCCTGTCCATGAACCGACAAAGTTAAAGAAAAAGACTTGTAAGTCAAAATTATATGCCCAAAGACAAGAAACATAGGTCCACGATCAACTACCGGCTGACGCTGGTGGACGACGATACCCATGACCAGTTGTGGAGCCGAAAATTCACCAAGATGAATCTCGTTATCACCATTGTCACAACTTTGGTGGTGACACTTGTGCTGTTTTGGTGTCTGGTCGCCCTGACACCCGTAAAGACACTGATCCCGGGATTCCCCGATGACCGTACCAAACACGACGCCATCCAAAGCGCCATCAGGATCGACTCTCTTGAGAATATCATCACAAAGTGGGAGCTTTATTCGGAGAATCTCCGCAGGGTCGTCGATGGCGAACCGCCTCTAAAGATAGACAGCATTATGGCGGCAAGGTCCCAAAACAAGGAAGACCTCGCCAAAGACTCCAAGGAACTGGCAGCCAAAGATTCCCTTCTCCGCAAGGAAGTAGCGGCCGAGGATCGTTTCGACATAACATCCGCTGGACCGAAAGCTCTTCCGATCGAGGGAATGCATTTCTTCTCACCCCTGAAAGGAGTGGTTTCCCAAGGTTATGACAAGGCCCTTCATCCGTACATCGACATAACAGCTCCAGACAATTCCGTGGTTATGGCAGTTCTGGACGGCACCGTCATCTCCGCCGGATGGACCGATGAGGAAGGCTACACAATACGGATCCAGCACGATGGAGACATCATTTCCGTCTACAAACACAACCAGAAACTCACAAAGAAGACCGGTGACAAAGTCACGGCGGGAACCCCTATAGCCATCGTGGGAGGCACAGGTAGCACAGCCCAGGGAGACCACCTCCACTTCGAGCTCTGGCATAAAGGCGAGGCTGTCGACCCGACAAAATACATTAGTTTCTGATGGAGAAAAGAAGAATCGCCATACTCGGATCCACAGGATCCATCGGAAGACAGACCCTGGATGTGATCAGGGAACACAGGGACCTTTTCGAAGTTGAGCTTCTCACCTGCAACAGCAGCTTCATGACACTGGCTGCCCAAGCCAGGGAATTCGATGCCAATAATGCCGTCATCTGCGACGAGACCAAGTACAAAGCCCTAGCCGACGCTCTGGAAGGTTCTGACACTAAGGCATTTTCAGGGATGAAATCCGTCTGCGACCTCGTCACTTCGGACAGCATCGACATCGTCGTGGCGTCAATGGTCGGGTTCAGTGGACTGGCGCCGACAATCTCCGCCATAAAAGCCGGGAAAGTGATCGCCCTGGCCAACAAGGAGACCCTCGTCGCCGCGGGCTCGATCGTCATGGGACTGTCGAAGAAATACAACGCCCCCATCCTACCGGTTGATTCGGAGCACTCCGCGATATTCCAGTGCCTTCTTGCCGCTCAAGGCAACAAGGTCAGAAAGATACACCTAACCGCCTCCGGTGGCCCGTTCCGCACATGGGACAAGGAAAAAATCACCACCGCCACGAAGGACATGGCCCTCAAGCACCCCAACTGGAGCATGGGAGCCAAGATCACCATCGACTCAGCCACGATGATGAACAAGGGATTCGAGGTGATCGAGGCCAAGTGGTTGTTTGACACCCCAGTAGAGAAGATCAATGTGGTCGTCCACCCGGAGTCGATAATCCACTCGATGGTAGAGTTTGAGGACGGAGCCGTGATCGCCCAGATGGCCGAGCCAGACATGAGGGAGCCCATCCAGTTCGCTATCGGTTTCCCCGAGAGGTTGCCTTTGGGAAACAAGAAGCTGGACTTCTCAAAGCTCGGCAGCATTTCTTTCTCTGAGCCCGACCTTGACAGGTTCCCGGCCCTTGGCCTAGCGTTCAAGGCGATCGAAAGAGGCGGCAATATTCCTTGCGCCCTTAACGCCGCCAACGAGAGCGCCGTGGCTGCCTTCCTGAGGGATGAGATTCCTTTCTACGGGATCTCAGACATCGCCGCGGAGTGCATGGAAAAGATTCCGTACATCGCCAATCCGGAATTGGAAGACATATTCGAGACCAACTCCCAGGCCCGCTCTATGGCGGACTGGCTGATCCTCTCAATGAAAAACAAATCCTGACGCGACATGGAGATATTGATGAAAGTTCTGCAGGTCATTCTCGCGCTGTCGGTCCTTATCGTCATCCACGAGTTCGGTCACTTCACCTTCGCCAAGCTTTTCGGAATACGGGTAGAGAAGTTCTTCCTGTTTTTCGACATTGGAGATAATGGCAAGCTGTTCAGCACCAAAGGGCGTTTCTTCACAAGGCTTTTCCCGAAAGCCAAGAATTGGGAGACTGAATATGGTATCGGCTGGCTCCCGCTTGGAGGCTACTGCAAAATCAGCGGCATGATCGACGAGAGCATGGACACAGAAGCCATGAAAAAAGATCCCCAGCCCTGGGAATTCCGGACAAAACCAGCCTGGCAGAGGCTTCTGGTGATGATCGGAGGTGTTCTGTACAACTTCATCTTCGCGATCATCTGCTACATCGGGATCATGGCGATATGGGGCAGCTCTTACATCCGCAACGAGGGCAGCCGGATCTATCCGGACAAACTCGGCGTCGAAATGGGTTTCAAGGCCGGAGACCAGATCCTCAGGATGGATGACTATGTTCCCGAGAACTTCGGAATGCTTCAGGCCGACCTTGCCCGCAGGGACGTGGAAAAGGTTGTTGTATTAAGGGACAGGGACACGGTCGAGATCTACATCGACCACTCCAAGATAGGTGAGGTTCTCAACTCGCCCGGCATGTTCGACCTTGCCGTGCCATTCATCATCGACTCGGTCATGACCGGATCCCCCAACACCGGAGCTGGCCTTCTCCGTGGAGACCGCATCGTGGCCCTGGACAGCGTCCAGACCCCCTTCATCCAAGACATGAAGGCATACCTCGCCACTGTCCCTGGAGATAGTGTCCAGGCTTCAATCCTGCGCGGGGCCGACACATTAGCCGTCCCCGTCCTTGTGGACAGCGAAGGAAGGATCGGGGTGTATACCCAGGTCCCGACCTACACCACGAAGACATATTCAATTCTGGAGGCTATTCCAGCTGGGCTCGAGCTTACCGCCGAGACAATCGGAGGCTACCTCCGTGACCTCAAGCTCGTGGCCTCCCCTAAGACCGAGGCTTACAAGTCTGTAGGAAGCTTTATCGCTATAGGTCAAGTGTTTCCGTCAACTTGGGACTGGTTCCGGTTCCTCCACATCCTGGCTCTCCTGTCGATCATGCTGGGTGTGATGAACCTGCTTCCAATCCCCGCTTTGGACGGAGGACACATCGTATTCTGCCTCTACGAGATGCTGACCGGTCGCAAGCCTAGCGACAAGTTCCTGGAGGTGGCACAGATCATAGGCATGATCCTGCTGATGCTTCTGATGGTCCTTGCGTTCGGCAATGACATCCGTCGTCTCTTCCAATAGATATTTTATTGAATATTCAACGGAAATGATTAAATTCGCCTTTCCTTTCGAAGGACGGATTTAACAAATATATTTCAATGGGAGGTTTCTTCGGAACAATTTCAAAACGGGAGTGTGCCACCGACCTTTTCTACGGCACAGATTACAACAGCCATCTGGGGACCCGCCGCGGCGGTCTCGCGACCTTCGACCCTGACCGGGGATTCATGAGAGGAATTCACAGCCTCGAGAACAGCTATTTCCGCAGCCGCTTTGAAGACGAGCTTAGCAAATTCACCGGCAACTCCGGAATCGGAGTCATCAGCGACACAGACGCCCAGCCAATGCTGGTCAACTCGCATCTGGGACGGTTCGCGCTTGTCACGGTGGCAAGGGTCAACAACGCCGACGCGCTGGCCAAAAAATTCCTCGCCGAAGGAATGTACCTCACCGAGTTCAGCAGCGGGAAAATAAACGTCACAGAGCTTATCAGCCTGCTGATAGTCAGGGGAAAGACTTTTGTGGAAGGCATTGAGAACGTGTTCCGGGAGGTAAAAGGATCCTGCTCGATGCTGATCCTGACCGAGGACGGAATCATTGCCGCCCGTGACGCCTGGGGACGCACCCCGATCTCTGTCGGAGTCAAGGACGGGGCGATGGCGGTCAGTTCAGAGAGCACGGCTTTCGCCAACCTCGGGTTTGAGACATCTGGATACATAGGTCCCGGGGAGATTGTCCGTCTCCGGGCGGATGGAATGGAACAGCTCCGCGCTCCTAATCCCCGCAAGCAAGTCTGCTCTTTCCTTTGGATATATTACGGTTTCCCGACCTCCTGCTACGACGGTCGCAATGTCGAGGAATCCCGCTTCCTTTGCGGCAAGGAGATGGGAGCGAAAGACAACATCGAAGTCGATTGTGCCTGCGGAGTCCCTGATAGCGGCATCGGAATGGCAGTAGGCTATGCGGCCGGCCACGGAGTGCCTTACATGCGTACGATCGCGAAATATACCCCGACCTGGTCCCGCTCATTTATGCCTTCATATCAGAGCATGAGGGATCTTGTCGCCAAGATGAAGCTTATCCAGAACAAG
>ONUG01000007.1 GCA_900320965.1 uncultured Bacteroidales bacterium
GTAATTATATTCAAACCCTTAAAGACAATACGGTCGCCCAGAGGTTCGTGTTGAGGCGCAACCAGCCTTACGTTTCCGCCGGGTTGATCGGACCAGTGAAGTTTTATTAATAACGTAATACTCTGATGAAAAGATTCCTTAGACTTGCGGCGTCTTTGATGCTGCTGGCCGGCGGAGCCCAGGGGCTCAATGCCGCGGATTATTTCGCGAGGGATTTCGGAGCTGTCCCGGACGGTTTCACCCTCAACACTGTCAGCATCCAGGCGGCTATTGATTTCGTATCCGCCCAAGGTGGTGGCCGTGTCGTGCTTGACAACGGTGACTATGTCTCCGGAACCATCTATCTTAAAGATGGCGTAACACTCTGGATTGATGAGGATTCATCTCTGTTGGGCTCGCTCAATCCGTTTGACTACATTAAGGATCCCGATGCCAAATGGACAGCCTTGATTTTCGCGATAGGCCAAAAGAACATCGGTATCGAGGGTGGTGGTACGGTTGATGGCCGAGGCTTCAAGATCGCCACAAGGTTCATCGACTTTGTCCACCTCGGAGTGTTTGAGGATCCCCTCGCGAATGACCGTCTCCAGGAGGCGAAGCGCCCTGAGAATCTCCATTTCTACAAATGCGAAGGTATCGTTATCAGGAACATCCTCCTCAAGGATCCCGGCTGCTGGAACCAGCAGTACGACAAATGCCGTGACATCCTGGTGGAAAAGGTTCATGTCGACGCGAAATCCTATTGGAACAATGATGGAATCGACATTGTGGACAGCAGCGATGTGATCATCCGCGACTGTTTCTTTGACGCTGCCGACGATGTGTACTGCTTCAAGAGCCACAGCAATGACGGTGTCTCTGAGAATATTCTCGTGGAGAACTGCGTCGGCCGCTCCAGCGCTAATGGTATCAAGTTCGGAACCTACACCCGTGGCAAGTTCAAGAACTTCAAGTTCAAGAATATCAAGATCTACGACACCTACCGCAGCGCCATCACGATCGCTACGGTGGATGGCGCCACGATCGAGGATGTGGAGATCGACGGGATCGAGAGCATCCACACCGGCAATCCGATCTTCCTCCGTACCGGCACACGCCACACACGCGATGACCAGAAGGCTTATCTCAAGAACATCGTTATCAAGAACATGTATGCGGAAGTTCCTCTGGACAAGCCGGATGCCGGTTACAGCTATGAGGGTCCGGTCGAGGACCTGCCCCGCAACGTCCTTCCGAGCATCATTTTTGGCAATCCCGACATCAAGATCGAGAATGTCCGTCTGGAGAACATCGAGATAGTCTATCCCGGTCATGCCGATCCTGAATATGCCTACAGAGGCTCATCCAAGGAGGAACTCGCCGCCATTGAGGAGAAAGAGACCAGCTATCCTGAGTTCTCCAACTGGAAGGAACTGCCAGCATGGGGGTTCTACATCCGCCATGCCGACGGGATCGTCTTTGACAATGTGAAGATCACCGTGGATGGCGAGGATTATCGTCCGGCGATCGTCACCGATGATGTCAACGGCCTGAGACTCAAGGATGTGGAGATCATCCAGGACACTGCCGAAAAGGGCAAGAAGCAGATCATTAACAAGGACACCAAGAACATCAAGAAGAAATGAAAAAGGTATTCATCATAGCATCCCTGCTGCTTGTTTGCTTGGCGGGGATGGCCCAAGACAAGCAACCTGTCTATAAATCATCTTTCTTCGGAATCAGGAGCGATGGAGCGACTGACAACACGACTTCAATCCAGAAGGCCATTGACTTTTTGGCTGAGAAGGGAGGCGGTACTCTTGAATTCAGTGTTGGACGTTACCTTACCGGAGCCATCGAGCTCAAAAGCGGAGTTGACATCTATCTCCGTGAGGGTGCGGTGATTGTCGGTGCCACGAACATCTACGCCTATGGCGGCCATAAAGGTGTGTTCTGGGGCGAGGGAATCAAGGATGTGACCATCTCAGGCAAAGGTGTCATAGATGGCCGCGGTCCTGGACTTCTTAAGAATATTGATGAGCAGATTGAGATGAGGCATATTCCCGATAACACGGTTGTGCCTACATTAGTCTATCTCAAAGATTGCCAGAATGTGAATCTTAAAGATTTCATCTTACGTTATCCGGCGACCCGCAATGATCTTTACATCATCGAGGGCGGAAACGTGAAAGTTGAAGGCTGCTACACCGACACGAAATGAGAAAGATACTAATTATTGCTGCTCTGGTCCTGGCTTTTGGAGCCAAGGCCGGAGCGGAGGAGTATTCCTGGAAAGCCAAGTGGATCAGCAAACAGTATTACGAAAACGAGTCCAATTCCTGGCTCGCTTTCCGTAAAGATGTTGAGATTGAGAAGGTTCCGGCTTCTCTTGTGGCAAGAATCGCAGTTGACACAAAGTACTGGCTTTGGATCAATGGTGAGCCTGTTGTCTATGAAGGAGGCCTTAAAAGAGGGCCATCCATCGGAGACGGGTATTATGATAAAGTCGAGATTGCTCCGTATCTGAAAGAAGGAGCCAACAGGATTTCCGTTCTTGTCTGGTTTATGGGTAGGGCAGGATTCAGCCATCTGAGCAGCGGCACTTGTGCCCTCCTTTTCGATGCCCGCAGTCCTGAGCTCGAGATTCTCTCCGACGAGACATGGGAGTGTTCCGTCCAATACGGGTATGGCACGGCTTCGCACCCTGTCACAAATTACCGCCTTTCGGAAAGCAATATCCGCTACGATGCCAACTTGTTTGATTACAATTGGTTCCAGACTCCTATTCCCGCTCCTGACGCCGGGTCGGTGCCAAGAGAGGCTCCCGAATGGTTAGGAAGCGCCATAGAACTTCCTTACCTTCCTGGGGAAGCCCCGATGGGCGAACTGGTCGAAAGGCCGATTTCTCAATGGAAGGACTATGGTCTGAAGGAGTATTCCTCAACCCGCCAAAGCGGAGACACCCTATATTGCAAACTTCCGTATAACGGACATTTCTCCCCTTGGTTCAAAGTTGAGGCTCCCAAAGGGAAGGTGATTTCCATGTACACTGACCACGACATTGTCACCAATGCCAAGTGCGTCAGCGCTGAATATGTCACCAAAGAAGGAGTCCAGGAATATGAGAGCTTCGGCTGGATGAATGGCGAGGAAATGTATTATGTCTTCCCTCCGGAGGTTAAAATCCTTGAGGTCAAATATAGGGAGACAGGTTACGACACTGAGTTCACGGGAACATTTTCCTGTTCCGATCCTCTTCTCAATGATTATTACCAGAAAGCCCAAAGGACTCTATATGTCTGTATGAGGGACACTTATTATGACTGTCCCGACCGGGAGAGGGCCCAGTGGTGGGGTGACGAGGTCAATGAGCTGAATGAGGCTTTCTATCTTCTTGACCGCAAGGCCGACAAGCTTGCCCGCAAGGGTATTATGGAACTGGTTGGGTGGCAGAAGCCCGACGGGGTCATGTACGCCCCGATCCCATGCTCCAATTACTTCAAGGAACTTCCGATGCAGATCCTCAACTCAATAGGCTGGTACGGATTCCGGGGATATATGTTCTATTCCGGTGATGACTCTTTCGTGGCGGATGTCTATCCCGCGGTCCATAAGTACCTCCATGAGGTATGGAAACTTGATTCTGAGGGACTTCCTATTTACCGCAAGGGTGGTTGGGACTGGCCGGATGCCGGTGAGCACCAGGATCGCGTCGCCCAATTGCATCTGTGGTATTACCTTGCGCTCAAGGCTGAGGCGGAATTCGCGAGGGAACTTGGAAAGGAGGCTGATGCGGTTAAGGATGAGTCTCTTATGGCGAATATCGCTGAAAAGATCAACTCAAAGTTCTGGAATGGGGCTGCTTATATAACTCCTGGTTTCGAGGATCTTCCGGACGACCGTGTGCAGGCCCTGGCAGTTATTTCAGGTGTCGCATCCGCGGATAAATATCCGGCATTGAAGAAGGTTTTCGCCGAGCGTTACAACGCCACGACTTACATGTTCCCTTATGTCTTGGACGCCCTTTACACCATGGGTGAGCCGCAAATGGCTCTGGACAGGATGCGGAAACAGTGCCCTACCATCATGAAAGACAGCTGTACGACTCTTTACGAGCATTGGAACTTTGACGGCACCTGCAACCATGCCTGGGCTGGTGGCGGAGTCATCTCAATGGTCCGCCAGTTGGCTGGAATTGATGCCTTGAAGCCTGGTTATCAAGAGTTTCAGGTTAAGCCTCAGATGGGTGACCTCAAGTGGCTGAAGACTGGATTCGAGACCAATTATGGTAGGATCGAGGTTTCCCTCGTGAAGAAGGGAAAGCGGATTGAGGCCGAGATCACGGTTCCCGAAGGCACCACCTGTCTGGCCGCTGGCAAGACACTCACTCCCGGCACCCATAAAGTCCGGATGGCTGTCTTGTAAACTGAAGTTTGTTCTGTCATCCTGAGCGAAGCGAAGGATCTGACACTTCACCCTTCCACTAAACGGACAAACTCCTTAGGAGTGTGGACTTTAATGAAAGTAAAGTCCTTGAAATGCTTCGTGTTAGAGGTGATGATCACATCGCAGAGATTCTCTTCGGCGCATGCGATAAGAGCCGCGTCCTCAAAGTCCGGGCAGCTTGCGGAAGATGCCTTGGCAAGATGATCTTTTGTAAGCGGAAGGACATCCACGAAAGGAAGGATGCGGCTGATAGCGGACCGGAATACATCCAAGGGCTTTTTTCTTGCGATATAAGCGCAATCTGTTATCGATTGGGCAGATACACAGACATCCAAAAAGCCTTCCTTGGCCGCTTCAAAGATTAAAGCGGCGCTCATGAAACCTTCCCTGGAATTATCCAGAAGGTCGATAATGATGTTTGTGTCAAGAAATACTCTCATTTGGATAACAGGTAAGACAACCGTTCATCCGCGGCGATTTCTTCTTCAGAATAATGGGGCAGTGTGTTCCCGAGGGACAGGATCTCGTCAGATACCTTGAACCCTTTTCCCAGAGAAGGATACTCTGCTCCCGCGGCGGCCTCAAGGATAGTCTCAACATAACTGTTGAACGATCGCTTCTGTTTCTTCGCTTTTATTTTCAAACGATTATAGAGATCCGGATCAAGCCGGAGTCCCGTTTGAACCTTTGTGTTGACGGATTCCATAAGATGTTGTCATTTTCACAAATATACAACAAAAGGATAACAAAATCGTATTTTGATAACACAATAAGGCGAATAAAGCAATAAAAGTCGCTTTAAGGGTAAAAGAGTTCCAAATCGGCTGATTATTACAGTAAGATGATTTAATTGGTTACCTTTGCGGCCCTTTTAAAATGGCAGGCAAAATGATCAAGAATATCTCTGTTTACAGCATTGTGTCGCTATTTTTGAGCATTGCGATTGGTATGTTTGTACTGGCTGGATGCGACAAGTCGGATCCTGAGCCTTATGACCCTATTCCCGAGACCGTCCTTTATGATTTTAACAATCGTTATCCCGGAGCGACTCTCCTGAATGACCATTTCGGAGAGAATTACGAGGGCTGGGCTGAATTGAGATTCATTGATTCAGACGGAATCAAAGGCACGGCTCACTACAAGAACTGTCTCTGGATGATGACCAATAAGGAATTCTCGAAAGAGGATTTCCTGTTCCAGATTCCTCGCAAGGTGGCAAGGACCTATGTCGGAACCGGGGTGGAGAATGAAGATTATTCATCTAATCAATTTTATGTGATGGAGATTTCCCGTCGTGGAGTGGACAGGAAACAATATGAATTTCATTTTGATGTCCCGCTTAAGTGCAACCATTCTCTTGACGACATAGTTCACCGGGACGACACTATTGTGATCTGCGAAGACGGGACTCTTTTATATGTTGCCTTTGCGGGCGGTGTTAATCCATCATACTGGTGGAAGGATATTTCTACCTCTTTGGAGCGTATCAAAGGGAGGTTTCCCGGAGCGGAAATTCTTGGTTCAATGAACCTTTATGGAGATAACCTGGTGTTTATCTTTGATGAAGGATTAGTCAAAACCGCTTATTCCCGTCAGGGACGGGACTGGGCTTGGACGGAAACCCGTTACAAAGAAGAAGACCCCTCTGTTATTTCTGAATACGCCCAAAAGGTAAAGACAGCGTTCTTGAATAAGAATGAAGGCTATAGGTTCACATCTTTGTACAACATTGAGAGAGAGGACGGCCGGTTCTTCGGTCTTGAGTTCGAGAAAGGAGAAAGAAACTACACTGACGATATGGACTGGGAATCATCCCTGCTTTATGTCCCTGTCAATAAGTGATTTCGGATTGTTATTATTACAAAATAAATATGAAAAAGATAGTAACTGTTTTATGCGTAACTGCCGCTGTTTTGCTGACGGCAAGGAATTCTTCCGCACAGACGCCATACATCGGAGGATCATTGACGGCCGCATATCATGAGATTTTCAGGCTTGACACTCATTTTTTCGGAGGCTACGAGTTCAACGACAAGTGGGCGATTGGAGGCGGTCTTGGCCTGGATATCGCCGCTTATGACGAAGATGCCGCGATAGGAGCCTTCCTGGGAGCCAATGTGAGGTTTACCCCTTGGCATAACAACTTCTTATTCACAGACATCAAGTTCCGTACAGAGACTATTATCAATGAAGGAATCGAGACGGCAGATGTTGGATTATGCGGTTCCTTGAGATTCCGTGTAAGCGACCATTTCGACATATTCACCGATTTCGTGTGCCTTGGAGCACGGTATGAGAATGATGACTTTTCTCCCTTGATCGGTATTCTCGGAAATGGTTGCACCCTTGGTGTCCATTACCGTTTCTGACGGTGGTTCCTGTTATGGAAATGGCTGGTTATCAGTCATAAAACGAATCTAACGGTGCCGATTTCGGTACCGTTAGATTGTTTAAATGGTGATTATAAGGCTGTTCTGTAACAGGCTAGGGCCTTACAGTTCAACTGGTTTGTACTTCGGGACGAGGATGCGCATGATCGTCCAGGCGAGAAGGTAAGCAATTCCGCAGAAACAGAACACGATGAAGTAGCCCGCAGGCTTGCCTTCGAATCCGAGGAAGTGGAAAGCTGAACCGGCATTCTCGGCGTAGGTGAACAGGTTACCGGCGACTTTCTGGATAATCATCGAGCCGACTCCTCCGGCCATCGCTCCGATTCCGGTGATCGTGGCGATAGCGCCCTTCGGGAACATGTCTCCGACTGTGGAGAATATGTTCGCTGACCATGCCTGGTGTCCGGCGGCGGCGAGGCCGATCAGCACTGCAGGCCACCAAGGGGAGTTGAAATGGACTCCCAGCGGCTGGGCGAACAGAGCGCAGAGCGGGAAGAAAGCGAAAATCAACATCGCCAGCATACGACCCGAATACGGGTGCATGCCCTTTTTCTCGACGAACAGCTTAGGCAGGTAGCCACCGAAGATCGAGACGACCGTAACGATCAGGTACAGAGTGAAGATCAGAGCCTGACCCTTGAACGAGGTCGCCGGAGCGTTAAACTGGTTGCTGAAATATGAAGGGGCCCAGAACAGGAAGAACCACCAGACGCCGTCGGTCAGGAACTTGCCGACAATGAAAGACCAGGTCTGGCGATACTTGAAAGCCTGGGTGAAGGGGATTGATTTCTCCTGGGCGAGGGCTGCCTTCTCAGCGGCTTCCTCCGCATCGTCCTGGTGAATATATTCCAGCTCGGCCTCGTTGACATGTTTGCTCTTCTCGGGCTTGTCGTACATGAACTGCCAGAAGAACATCCAGATGAAGCCAAGTCCACCGATGATGATGAAAGCCCATTCCCAACCGAGAGCCTTGGCAAGCGGCGGGATGCAAAGAGGAGCGGCAAGAGCGCCCACAGAGGCTCCCGCATTGAAGATCGAGGTTGCGAAAGCCCTGTCTTTCTTTGGGAAATATTCAGCCGTCACCTTGATGGCTGCAGGGAAGTTGCCGGCCTCTCCAAGGGCGAGGATGCCACGGCACAGCAGGAATAGATAGACTGACGTTGTGGCCACTGCCAACGCGGCGTTTGATCCCGCCTCAACGGCCCTCATCGCGGCAACGGAATCGAATCCACCGATGTGGGCGGAAGCCCAACCGCATGCGGCGTGCATCACGGCACCGGTCGACCAGACTCCGATAGCGATCAGGTAACCTTTCTTGGTTCCCATCCAGTCCACGAACTTGCCGGCGAACAGGCAGGCGATGGCGTAGAAGATGGAGAAGAAGGATGTGATCGTTCCGTAGTTGGCGTCTGACCAGTGGAACTCGGGCTTGATGAATTCCTCGTAAGTGAGCGAAAGCACCTGACGGTCAAGGTAATTGACGGTCGTGGCGACAAAGAGAAGGCTGCATATCCACCATCTCCAATCGGTCATCAGTTTTTTCTGTGTTGACATGTTATCTCAGTGATTTGATTATTTCCAAAGCGCCAGCGCAAAGCTCGGAGATCTTTCCCCATTCGCCTGCGGCTATAACATCTTTAGGGAACAGGTTGGATCCCATACCGACGCAGGTGACTCCGGCCTTGAACCAAGCCTCGAGATTCTCTCTAGTAGGCTTCACCCCACCGGTCACCATGATCTGGCTCCAAGGCATAGGGGCTTTTATTCCTTTGACAAAAGCCGGTCCCAGCACATCTCCCGGGAACACCTTGCAGATGTCGCATCCGGCTTCCTGGGCGGCTCCGATCTCGCTGGGAGTGGCGCAGCCGGGGCAATAGGGGATGAGTCTGCGGTTGCAGACAGGGGCGACAGCCGGATTGAACAACGGACCGACAACAAAGTTGGCTCCGAGCTGGATGTACATGGCGGCAGTGCCGGGATCAACAACGGAGCCGATGCCGAGGATCATCCCCGGGAGTTCCTTGTTGGCGTATTTGACGAGCTCGCCAAACACTTCCTGGGCGAAATCGCCGCGGTTGGTGAACTCGAAAGCCCTGACTCCGCCCTCGTAGCAGGCCTTGAGAACATTCTTGGAAGTCTCAAGATCGGCGTTGTAGAAGACCGGAACCATGCCGGTCTCCTTCATTGTCTGTATTACTTGAAGTTTGCTGTATTTTGCCATAAATAATTCAATATTAGCGGGAGACGCGGCCTGAGCCGTCACCTTTCATGAGGTTCTCCACCTCGGCGACCGTGACCTGGTTGTAGTCCCCGAAGATGGTGTGCTTGAGGCAGGATGCGGCCACGGCGAAGTTAAGCGCCTTCTGGTCGTCACCGGTGTAGGTCAACAGACCGTAGATCAGACCACCCATGAAACTGTCACCACCTCCGACCCTGTCCACGATGTGGGTGATGTCGTAACGAGGTGATTGGTAAAGGGTTGTCCCATCCCAAAGGACTCCGCCCCAAGTGTTGTGGTTTGCGTTGATAGATCCCCTCAAAGTGATGATGACTTTCTTTGCCCTCGGGAACCTTGCCATCAGCTGCTCGCCCACGCTCTGGAACCTTTTCTGGTCGATGGCACCTCCTGTGGCGGTCACGTCGAAGCCTTCAGGCTTGATCCCGAAGACTTTGTCGGCATCCTCCTCGTTGCCGAGGATAATGTCGCAACCTTCCACGAGGGCAGGCATGATCTCAGAGGCTTTCTTACCGTATTTCCAGAGATTTTTGCGGTAATTAAGGTCGCAGGAGACTGTGACTCCCAGACGGTTGGCGGCCTTGATCGCCTCCAGGCACACGTCGGCCGCGCCCTGACTCAAGGCAGGAGTGATGCCGGTCCAGTGGAACCAGTCAGCTCCCTGGAAGACCTTGTCCCAGTCGATCATCCCGGTCTCAATCGTGGATATGGCGGAATGGGCCCTGTCATAGACCACCTTGCTCGGACGGGCGACAGCGCCTGTCTCAAGGAAATATATTCCGAGACGCTCTCCGCCGAAGACGCAGAAGTCGGTCCCGACCCCGTAGGAATGAAGGTCGCGGATGCAACTCTTCGCTATGTCATTCTCCGGGAAGCGGGTGACGAACTGGACATCCATCCCGTAGTTCGCCAGCGAGACCGCCACATTGGCCTCTCCTCCGCCGAAGGTGGCGTCGAACTGCTTGGCCTGGGAGAAACGGAGATAACCCGGCGTGGAGAGCCGGAGCATGATCTCTCCGAAAGTTATAACTCTTGGCATAAGTGTCAGAAATTGAAATACTTCTTGGCGTTATTGTAGCTGATGTCCTCCACCATCTTGCCTATGAAGTCGAGTTCCGAGGCGGGCAGCTTGCCACTCTCGACATCCGAACCGATCACGTCGCAGAGAATCCTGCGGAAGTACTCGTGGCGAGGATAGCTTATGAAGCTGCGGGAATCTGTGAGCATGCCCACGAAGCGGCTTAAAAGACCCTGGGAGGAAAGGGCGTTTATCTGCTTCCGCATACCGTCCTCCTGATCCAGGAACCACCAGGCTGAGCCGAACTGCATCTTTCCGGGGAATGAACCGTCGTTGAAAGTGTAGGCCATCGCCATCATGACCTCGTTGTCCTTCGGATTGAGGCAATACAGGATGGTCTTGGCAAGTTTGTCCTCAGAGGCGAGGCGGTCGAAAAAGCGATGTCCCGCCGAGGCGACAGGAAGATCTCCGATAGCGTCAAATCCAGTGTCAGGGCCAACCAACTTGAACATCTTTGAGTTATTGTTGCGAAGCGGACCCACATGGAACTGCTGCGCCCATCCGGACTCGGCATCCATGACAGCCATGTCATGGAGGAAGGCGCTGCGGAACTTCTCAAGTTCCTTTGGCCCGGGAGCCTTTCCGAGCAGCACTTTCTTGAAAATAAGCTCAATCTCAAATTGGGTGTAATCCGCTCCGTAGAAGGTGTCCATTCCGTGGTCCGAGAGCTTGCATCCCCTCGACGCGAAGAAATCATGACGAGTCTGCAGAGCCTCGATCAGGTCAGTGTAAGAATCAATATTCTTGTTTGCCGCCTCTCCTAATCTCTTCAGGTATTCCTTATAGCTCTGAGGATCTTCCACGGCCATTGCCTTATCAGGCCTCCATGCGGGCAACACCTTGGTGCCGAACGGGTTCTCCTCAATCATCTTGTGCCAGCGAAGGTCGTCGGCAGGGTCGTCGGTGGTGCAGACGACCTCAACCCCGAACTTGCGGATGAGGGCCTGTCCGCGATATTCTTCAGTCGCCAGCTTGGCGTTGCACTCCTCGAATATCTCCCGAGCAGTGGCCGGGCTAAGGAGTTTGTCTATCCCGAAAACCCTGCTAAGCTCCAGATGGGTCCAATGATAAAGAGGGTTCCGCATTGTGTAGGGAACTGTCTCCGCCCATTTCTCAAAAGTCTCCCACGGGGTTTTTGTCCCTCCGGTAATATATTCCTCAGGCACACCGTTCGCCCTCATCGCGCGCCATTTGTAATGGTCGCCGGCATGGCCGTCAACAAGCCAGAGCTGGGTTATGTCCCTGAACTGGATGTTCTCGGCGATCTGCTGGGGTGAAAGGTGGCAGTGATAGTCTATGATCGGCATTTTAGCCGCGTGCTCGTGATACAACTTGAAGGAAGTATCGTTGCCGAGCATGAATCTGTCGTTGATGAATGTCATTTTGCGAATTAAAATGTGGTTGACGTGATCTTTGAGCTTATACACAAAAATACAAATGTTTTGCTATTTTGCCGCAAACGTTTGTACTTTTGTGTAGGGTATGGAACAATAACAAATAAAAAGACATGACCAATCTTTTTTCCCTTGAGGGCAAGAATGCTTTGATAACAGGAGGAGCCTACGGTATAGGTTTCGAGATCGCGAAGGCCTTCGTGGCCGCCGGAGCCAAGACTGTCATATTCAACAACCGTAACGAGAAAACCCTTCAGCAGGGGCTTGAGAATTACAAAGAGGCCGGGATCGAAAATGTCAAAGGTTATCTTTGCGACGTGACTGATGAGAAGCAAGTCGCCGAGATGGTCCGGAAAATCCACGAGGAAGTGGGCCAGATCGACATCCTTGTCAACAACGCCGGTATAATCAAGCGGATTCCTATGCACGAGATGACTCGGGAGGAGTTCCAGCAGGTTATTGACATTGACCTTGTGGGCCCGTACATTGTCAGCGCGGCCGTCCTGCCCGAGATGATGGAGCGCAGGGAAGGGAAGATCATCAACATCTGCTCTATGATGTCCGAGCTCGGAAGAGAGACCGTCTCAGCTTATGCTGCCGCCAAGGGAGGTCTGAAGATGCTTACCAAGAACATCTGTTCTGAATATGGAGAGTACAATATCCAGTGCAATGGCCTTGGCCCTGGCTATATTGCCACTCCCCAGACCGCCCCGTTGCGGGAAAGGCAGCCCGATGGGAGCCGTCACCCGTTCGACTCCTTCATTTGCGCCAAGACACCAGCCGGACGCTGGCTTGAGCCATCTGAACTCGGTGGTCCAGCTGTATTTCTGGCCTCGCACGCCTCGGATGCGGTTAATGGACACATCCTTTATGTGGATGGGGGAATATTAGCGTATATTGGAAAACAGCCAAAATAATTGAATATGAAACTGAATTGTGAGGTTCGCCAGGCCTCGAGCAATCTCGACGCCAAACATTACGACACGGCCAGGATCCGTAAGGAATATCTTGTGGAGAAGATCATGGCTCCGGACGAGATCAACATGGTCTATTCTATGTTCGACCGCATCATCACCGGTGGAGCCGTTCCCATCCAGGAAGAGCTTCTCCTCTCCGCCCCGGAGATCCTTAGGGCTGATTATTTCACTCAGCGCAGGGAACTTGGAATCATTAATGTAGGTGGCCCCGGGACAGTGAAAGTCGGGGAAGAGGAATATCATCTTGATTATAAAGAGGCCCTCTATGTCGGCCGTGGAGACCGCCATGTCTCCTTCAAGAGCGACGATGCTTCCAAGCCAGCCCATTTCTATTTCTGCTCCGCAACGGCTCACAGGGAGACCGGAGTCAAGAAGGTCACCAAGAAGGATGCTGTCGTGATGCACCTTGGAAGCCTTGAGGAGTCCAATGAGCGTACTATCAACCGCTTGCTTGTCAAGGAGGTCGTCCCTTGCTGCCAGCTTCAGATGGGAATGACTGAGCTCGCTCCCGGAAGCACTTGGAACACGATGCCGGCCCACACACATGACCGCAGGATGGAGGTCTATTTCTATTTCGAACTGCCCGAGGACGCCGCTGTCTGCCATTTCATGGGTGAGCCCCAGGAGACCCGCCACATCTGGATGGCAAACGAGCAGGCTGTCATCTCTCCCCAGTGGAGCATCCACTCCGCTTGCGCAACCCGCAACTACACCTTCATCTGGGGCATGTGCGGTGAGAATGACGACTACAATGACATGGACTGGTGCGCCACTAAAGACTTGAAGTAATGAAAAGGAATATTCTGCTTGCCGTTCTCGCGGTTATCATTCTTGCCGGATGCCGTCAGAGTTCCGAGCCCAAGGTCATGGCCAGGGCCGTTCCCGAGAGGGCTGATGACTTCGTTTTCGAGAACAATCTTATCGCAGGTCGTTTCTATGGCAAGGCCCTTGAGGGCAATCCCACCTCGCCCGGGCTGGACATCTGGGTTAAGCTTCCTGGCAAACTCGTCGCAAACGAGTGGTACAAAGGCTATCTTGAAGAGAGCGATGCCTATTACCACCACGACCATGGTGGAAAAGACTGCTATAAGGTCGCGGTGAGTCTTGGTGGAGGTGCGTCTGTGCCTTTTGTCGGGGGAAAACTTCGTTGGCCGGCGACTAATTACCGCTCGTGCAAGGTGTTGGAGAGCACTCCTGACAAGGTTGTTTTCATCCTGGAATATCCCGCATGGGATGTTGATGAGTATGGTGCGGTTAGCCTTAAGAAGAAAGTGACGGTCTGTTCCGACTCTTATTTCATCGATGTTGAAGATACTTACTCATTCTCTGGAGAAGAAAAGATGCCGGTCGCTGTCGGTTTCAAGCTTCATGGTGAGCAGGAGACTGTCCAGGATAGGCTTGAGGCGGTGGACCGTCTGGCCATCTGGGAAAAGGCCTCTGACCAGAGCGTGGAGCCAGAGGACGGACTTATTGGAGTCGCTGTGGTAATGCCCGGCGCCGAGTCGGCCTTTTATTCACCGGTATTTGATCACGGTCTGCTGACAAAGGAGGTCTTACCTGGCGGAACTGTCTCATACAAAGTTGGTTCCTGCTGGTCAAAAGGCGACATCAAAACTTCTTCCGACTGGTTTGACCTCGTCCGGAAGCTTAAATAATTCACTTCACAAAAACATTCCAGCCTATTTTTTTAGCAAGCTCCAACAATAGCGGATAATCTGAAGCGGGAAGAGAAAGGCTCACTCTCTTCCTGTTTCCGTATCTGTCGGAAACAGGATCTCCCAACACTGTCGCCACTTCTGAGGTTTGTCTATAACCATCAACCAAAGCTGCAGATCCATTGCTCTTAGGCTTTTTAGCAAGGTTATATTGGCCCTGCAAAGACATCCATAGTGATGCGGGAATACCTAATCCGTTTTCAAGCTTTGACGCGATTGTCGCCGTAACATTCCGCACGCCATGAATAAGAGCGCTTAAATGAGACGCTTCCATACCTATCTGCCTCGCGAAATCTTTTTGTTTTATCTTTCTTTCTTTTAATTCCGCTTTAAGGATTTCTCCTGGATGTACGGCATATGGCTGAAGATAATCATTAAGAATCAGGGTGTCCTCATTTTTTGTTTCCATAATGCGTGTCGTCTATTTCTATCAACTTAAGAGTAATCTTATCATTTTCTTCCAGAAATATCAAACGGTGTACGTATCTATTTGACAATCTGACTGATGATAGCCCAGAATAGTCGTGTTTCAATTTCTCGTAATGAAGAAAACTGGCTGTTTGCAAATCATTAGTATTCTCAGCCGCCAGCATGAATGAGATAACTCTTCTCAACCCATTATACAGGTCTTTATTGTTCGTTATTCTTTTATATTTCCGTGATTTACCGGTCATTAAAAGCTCTTTCAGCTCTCCTTCCGCAATAACTATCATTTGCTGATGCTTTTCGCGAATATAATAAAATTATTATAATATTGTAATAATTACTAAATCTTTTGTCTTTGAATATTTGACATTTTTGTCGTATCTTGTTGATGAAAACTAATAACGACAGAAATGAGAAGATTGCTTTTTGTCTTGGCCGGGATCCTGGCCTGTTTGTGCGCTTCCGGCCAGAGGCTGGTGTTAAGTTATGACAAGCCCGCGTCTCGGTTTGAGGAGGCTCTGCCGGTTGGCAACGGCCACCTTGGCGCTACGGTTTACGGTGGTGTAACCGATGATCTTATCTGGCTTAACGAAGGCTCTTTGTGGGGAGGATCTGCCAATCCCGACAACAATCCGGTCCCGACCGGAGGTCCTGAGCTGCTTGCTGAAGTCAGAGCCCTGCTTGAGAAAGAGGAATGGAAAGCGGCTGAGGAAAAGGTCAAAGGCCTCCAAGGGAAATATGTCAATTCGTATCTCCCGATGGGATCCCTTCATATTCGCCAAAGTTTTGATAATGACGCCCTTGTCTTTGACTATTCCGGCAATAACGCCGCTCTTCCGGAGAGCAAAGCCAGCGTAGTGGAAGGCTATCTGCGCACCTTGGATCTTGACAATGCCGTGACCAGAACCAAGTTCGTGGTTGACGGAGTCGAGTATTCCAGGGAAATATTCGTTTCCCATCCGGACAGGGTCATGGTGATTCGCTTGACTTCATCAGAGGAAGGAAAACTTGAGTTTGATCTGGACGGGGCCACGATGTGGGACGGCAGCTCCGTGGAGAGCGTCTCTTCCAATGAATATGTGGTTAAGGGCCAGGTCGGATATTACCAGAGCACGAAGTGGGAGGAGCCGTTCTACCGGTGGCAGGTCGGGCCGAACGGAGAGAGGGGTATGCGCTACCAGTTCAGGGTCAAGGTCGTGAAGTGCGACGGCCAGGTTTACACCGGTCCTTGCCTCCATGTCTCCGATGCCTCGGATGTGCTGATCCTTGTCAGCGCGGCGACAAGTTTCAATGGTTTTGACAAGCGTCCCGACACTGAAGGCCGGGATGAGAATGCTCTGGCGGCATCCTTTATCGCAGGTGCCGAGAAGAAGGGGTACGAGGAGCTCCTGAGCGCCCATGTCGCTGACTATCAGAAACTTTTCGGCTCGGTCAAACTGACGCTCGGATCTTCTGATACTGCCGGACAGCCGCTCGAGCCCGGCCGCGTCCATTCTCGCGCCCTTCGACTCCGCTCAGGGACCGCTGCGGCTGAGTACGGCCTAAGCTCGACGGCTGCTCCGGCTCCGTCAGAGATCACCACCGACCAAAGATTAGAAGCTTATGCCGCGGGAGGGGAGGATCTTTATCTTGAGACACTGTACTTCCAGTTCGGCCGCTACCTCCTGATCTCATCCTCCAGGGAGGACAGCGAGGTTCCTTGCAACCTCCAGGGTCTCTGGTGCAAGGACCGTCACCCCGCCTGGGGAAGTGACCTCCACACGAACATCAATGTCCAGATGAACTATTGGCCGGCTGAGCCTCTCGGGTTGAGCCAGACTGCCTTGCCCTTGATCGAATTCATAAAGAACAGCTCCGTCGCCGGGGCCGAGGTCGTCAGGAACATGTATGGGATGAAAGGCTGGACAGTCCACCACAACAGCGACATCTGGTGCGCCGCCAACCCTGTCGGCGACAAGGCCGGAAGCCCTTCCTGGGCCAACTACGTGATGGCCGGACCATGGCTCTGCACCCATCTTTACGAGCATTATCTCTTCACCGGCGACAAGGCCTATCTTGCCGGGACCGCATATCCACTATTGAAGGGCTCGGCAGAGTTCCTGATGGATTGGCTGGTCGAGAAGGACGGGAAATATATCACCTCTCCTTCGACGTCTCCCGAGAACACGTTCATCGACGACAATGGTAACCGTGGACAGGTCACGATCGGTTCGGCGATGGATCTTGAGATCAGTTGGGAGTTGTTTACCGATGTGATTGAGGCGAGCGAGGTTCTTGGTGTCGATCCTGGTTTGAGAAAGAGATGGAAGCATTACCGCGATAATCTTTACCCCCTGCAGATCGGCAAGGCCGGGAATCTTGTTGAATGGTACAAGGACTGGAAGGACGCTGAGCCGGAGCACAGGCACGTCTCCCATTTGTTCGGACTCCATCCGGGGCATGAGATCTCTCCCCTCAAGACACCCGAGCTAGCCAAGGCCGCTGTCAAGACTCTCGAAAGGAGGGGTGATGGTGGAACCGGCTGGAGCAAGGCGTGGAAGATCTGCTTCTGGTCCAGGCTTCTGGACGGAGACCATGCCCACAAGATGTACAGGGAACTTCTCAGCAAATCCACTCTTCCCAATCTTTGGGACACCCACCCGCCGTTCCAGATTGATGGTAACTTCGGTAGTATCGCTGGCATTGGCGAGATGCTTCTTCAGAGCCAAAACGGTGAGATTCACTTGCTTCCGGCTTTGCCTTCAGCTTGGACAGAAGGTTCCGTTGAGGGTTTGAGGGCTCGTGGAGCCGTCAGTGTTGACATGGATTGGACAGGCGGTAAACTAACTTCCGCCAAGCTTGTCTACTCTCCTGTCATCCTGAGCGGAGCGAAGGATCTAGGCGGAGCGAAAAAGTTTACCGTCCGCACTTCTGTTCCCGTTAAAGTCAATGGAGCCTCCTCCAAGTCTCGCCGGGACGGCAAGTATTACTTGACGACCCTGACTCTGAAGCCGGGGGGCGAGTGTGTTCTTACCGCACGGTAGGAAGCTGCTATTCAACAGTCAGCGTCAGTTTTTGAAGGTCCTGGTCGGCTGATGATGAGCCGATCAGGATTGTGAATTCTCCTGGTTCGACGCTCCAGCGATTGTCGGCTCCGAAGCATTGGAGCATTTCGGGGGTGATCGCAAAGGTAACTTCCTGGGTCTCACCGTTTTTCAGGAATATTCGTTTGAAGGCCTTGAGTTCTTTGACCGGCCTTGTCACCGAAGCATATTCGTCCCTGATGTACAACTGCACTACCTCTGCCCCGTCATACGGTCCCTCGTTAGTGAGATTTACCGCCACTCTAGCCACGGCAGATGGCACCTCTTGTGGCTCGACCGCCTCGCTGCGCGAGGCCCCACCGCTCGCTCCGCTCCGCTTCGCTCCGGTCCCCCCTCTTAACGTGCCGAGGGTGGCAGTGGTCTCGCCATTAAGAGTGCCATCTGCCGTAGTAATTGTGGGGGATGAATAATGGAAACAACTATAACTCAGGCCGAAGCCGAAGGGCCAGAGAGGGCCGGTCTCGTTGGTGGCGAATAGGCGTGAGTACTGCGAGTGCTTATGGTTGTAGACTGTCGGGACTTGGCCGACACTACGGGGCATGGTCACCGGCAGTTTGCCGGAAGGATTGACCTTGCCGGAAAGGACTTCAGCGACAGCCTGGCCGCCCATCTGCCCGGGCTCCCAGACATTAAGGATCGCATCCACATTCTCTTTGGCCCAAGCAAGGCTGTTGGCCCTGCCCGTCATAAGTACGAGCACGGTAGGTTTGCCCGTAGAGGCCACTGCCTCAAGTAGTTCCTGTTGCATGCCGGGGAGATTGAGATCGTCCCTGTCGCAGTTCTCGCCGCAGGTGCGGCCGAATGCGGAATATCTCTGGGAGTTCTCTCCAGCCACGACTATGCAGACGTCAGCAGAGGCGGCTTTGCGCCTTGCGTTCTCTATCCCCTTGGCATCCACCTTTGAGATCATCCCGCCGAAGCACATGGTGTCGATCTTGGCTTCGGGGAATTCATTCCGGATGCCTTCCAGGACTGTTATCACAAGGCTGTCGGGCTGCGGTGCCGCCCAATCTCCCAAAATCGTCTGGCTGTCAGCATTCGGCCCCACGATGAAGATCCGTCTGGTGGCATCAGGTCTAGCGAGTCCAGACCCTAGCCACCCTCGGCTGGTAAGAGGGAGGGGCCCGCTCGCGGAGCGAGTGGGAGGGGCCGAGCGAAGCGAGGAGTCTGGACCGCTAGAGCCTGATGCCGTAAGTGGCAGCACTCCGTTGTTCTTGAGAAGGACAATGCTTTCACGGGCAGCGTCGAGAGCGGTCTGGCGATGGGCCTCGGCATTCTCAAGGGGAGCAAGTGAAGGCAGCGGAGCCTCGAAAAGCCCCACGGCAAACTTCATCTCCAGGATCTTTCCGGCAGCCTCATCGATCCGTTTCATGGGAATCCTTCCCGACTTGACGGCACCGATCACAGCCTCGAAATAATTGTCGCCCTGCATGTGCATATCTATTCCCGCCTCGACCGACCGGACAAAGGCCTCAGTCGAGTCCGGAGCCCAATGATGCATCGCATAGAGCCTCTCGATGTCCATCCAGTCGCTCACCACGAAGCCATCAAACCCCAGTTCATCTCGAAGCAAATCTTTTAATAACCAACTATTTCCATGACAAGGAATACCATTTACCTCATTGTGGGCGGCCATCACAGTCCCGACATGAGCGTCCTGGATCGCGGACACAAAAGGAGGCAGGTATATTTCCCTAAGTTGTCTTTCGGACAGGTCCATCGGTGCGGCGTTGAGACCTCCGAAAGGCTCGCCCCCGGCGATAAGATGCTTCGCGCAAGCGATGACATGACCCTGGTCGAAGTTCCTGTCCCGTCCCTGGAGTCCCCATATAGAGTGTTTCCCCATCTCCGTCACAAGGAAAGGATCCTCGCCATAGGTCTCGCCTATCCTGCCCCAGCGAGCGTCGCGGGCGACATCCAGATTCGGGGCGAAAGTCCAGTACAGGCCTTTCTGGCGCATCTCCAGGGCAGTCTCTGCCCCGATGCTCTCAACCAGCTCCGGGTCAAAGGTGGAAGCGAGGTTGATGCTGGTCGGATAGATGGTGCAGCCCTCAATCAGGGCATTCCCATGGATGGCGTCGATGCCTATCAGAAGGGGAATACCAAGCCGGCTTTCTTTGGCGAGTTCCTGAAGGGCGATGGCCTCCTTTGTGGTCATGCAGTGAAGGAAGGATCCGACTTCTCCGCGGCGGATCTTGTCGGCCAAGTCCTTGTTGCCTAGATTTTCATCGGTGGCGTCGATATTCTTGTAAGGAGAGCCTTGTCCTGGAGGAACATAGCACGGGGCCACGTACTGGCACATCTGTCCGACCTTTTCCTCAAGGGTCATCTCCTTAAGAAGTGCCTTTGCCCTCTCCGCCGCCGGAGCCGTCGCATCTTTCCAGTCTCCCTTGCCACAGGAAACCATCAGAATCGCTATTCCTATCAATAATGCTCTTCTCATCGTTGTGGTTTTATTTTAAGGTAAAAGATGGCGTCCCCTTGCCGGCCACTGCCACCCTCGGCACGTTAAGAGGGAGGGGCCCATCGCTTGCGATGGGAGGGGCCGCGAAGCGGCGGCAAGGCAAGGGGAGCGCCATCTTTTACTTGATGTCAATGACAATCCGGTCGGAAGTCGAGACGGCGGGCAGCGAGAAGCGGATCATTCCGCCTTCGAAGGTCCAGTCTTTCAGCTCTTTACCATTGACCATAACCTCGGAAGCTTTCCCGTCGTTCCTGACAGCGAATGAATATTCCCGAGTCCCGGGCATGCCCTCAAAGCTGCCTTCGACGGGGTTGACGATGACCTTTGAGACACCGCCTTTCTCGTGGCACTCGACAAGGGTCTTGGCGATGGCGCCCTTCTCATAGCCGTAGCTCTCGCCATCGTCGTCCATCAGTGTGAACTGCGAATCGCCGCACGGGTAGATATTCAGAGTCACCTTATCGAACGGGCGGGCTCCGAGATAGGAGACATCACCCTGGGTGGGGATGATCGCCCCGTCACGGACAAAGAGCAGTCCGGCACGGTCGGCAGGATATTCCCTTGTGAAGGTCTCACCCTTGCTGACGACCCTCTCTCCGGTCCAGGCGTCCGTCCAAGTGCCTTTCGGGAGGTAGATCTCGTTGGTGAATATTCCCACGCAATACCAAGGACCGAACATGTACTGGTAAGTCATGTCGTCGCAATTGCGGTCATCGGGGAATGTCAGAGGCATTGAGCGCACGATCGGCATTCCGTCCTGTGTGGCCTCAAGAGCCATCGAGTAGATGTACGGGGCCAGGGAGTAGCGCAGCTTGACGTAGAAGCGGTAGATGTCCTGCTCGGGCTTGTCATAGTAGAACGGCTGCATCATTGAGAACCAGCTGTTTATCTGGACCCAAGGGAGGAAGAGACCGAAGTGGAGGGATGGCATCTCAAGGTCTCTGGGGACGCTCATCACATCGCATGAAGTGTTGAGGAAGCCGCTCATTCCGAGGTTCAATTGGTCGTAGAGAGCTGTCTTTCCACCTCCGTTGTCGCCGGAAGTCGAGGCGGTCCAATGCTGGGTTCCTGACCAGCCGCCGCAGTAGTGGTGCCAGGTACGCTTGCCGTTGTAGTTCCTGCCAAGCTCTGCCATCTGCTTGGGCAGCAGGACCTGGTTGAGATTGTGCATCTCGGCGTCGGTCTTGCCGTTGTAATACTGCCAGTCGGGATGGTTGTCAATAGTACGGGCCGGGTCGAGCTTGAAGCCCTGGACTCCCTGGTCCATGAAGTTCTTCAGATGGTCCATCCAGTGCTCCTTCCCGGAGGTGTCACGTCCTTCGCGGAGGGCGATCAGGTCTTCCTCGACGAGACTGAGGTCATATTCCTCGCAGAGCCAGAGACCGAGGTGGAAGCCCATGGAGCGGAGTTTGCCGATGAAGAGCCTGTGGTGCAGCTGCTTCGGGTACTGGTCCTGGACCCAATACGGCTCGGGGGAGAAGCGGTCGTAGTTCCAGCGCTTCTTGGTCGTGAAGTCGTAGCGCTTGGCCATCCATTGGGGCTCAAGCCAGAACACGTCGCAGGGGACATCAATCTGGCGGAACATCGCCGCATCGTGGAGGATGTCAAACTGCTCTTCCCTCATGTTGGGTCCGAAGCATAGACCGTAGGCCCACTTGGGCAGCACGTAGGTGCGGCCGGTCACGGTGGTGTAAGCGTTGAGTACCGCCGGCATATCCTCGCCCGCCATCAGGTAAAAGTCGGCCTCATCGTAAGTGTTGACAATATTGAAAAGATCTTTCCGGACGCTTCCCACATCGAAGAAGCTCTTGCGGGTGGTGTTGTCGTAGATTCCCCAGCCGCGGGAGCTCATCATGAAGGGCATCGGGATCTCAGTGTGCTGGTAGGTAGTCCACATGCGGAGAAGTTCGCCTCTGTGCTGGATGTGATCGCGGCTGGTACTGCCGCCGCCGTAGAAGCGCTCGCCGTCTTCCATCTTGATGGAGATAGTGCAGACCTTCATCGCACCGGGGATTTCCCTCTTGTCAACGTTGGCCAGCTTTCCTTCGTCGTCACCGATGATGCCTCCGTCGTTCTTGACGACATTGAGGTCTTCCCACTTTTTGTTGATGGTCTCCCGAAGGTCGCCGCAGAGTTTGTCATCGTTCTCAAGGAGCCTTATTTCCCTGATAACAGTGCCGCCTTTGGCATCTTTGAGGCTTATGACTCCAGTCTTCTTATTGACTGACAATGAATATTTTCCGGTCGAGACCGTCCATACGCCGCCTTTGGTGGCTTCGGTGGTCTTGATGGGGGCCCAGTCGGTCTTGAGGCAGCCGTAGCGCTCCAGGAGCGACTCCTCGAACTCCTTCCTGGGGCTGATCCGGACCCGGAATATTCCCTCGTCACAGACGTCCACTTGGACGGTGTTGCCATTAGCCAGTTTAATCGTCGTTATCTCCGGACGGCTGTCCGAGCCCGGCCGCGTCCATTCTCGCTTCGCTTCGCTCGCTGCGGCTGAGTACGTCCTAAGCTCGGCAGCCGCTCCGGTGGTAATCGGCTGTCCGGCGTAACTGACAAGAGATGTGGCCAGGAAGGCCAGAACGGTCAATAATCTTTTCATTATGCTATGGTTTTTCTTTATCGGACATTTCGTTTGACGACCTGTTTCTTGGTTTTGGATCCAGGCTCGTCGGTCTTGAGATTCTTTATCACGAGCCCATCCACATCGTCGGCCACGATCGCCGGACGGTAGTCTTTGGCTCCAGCCACGAGACGGACATTGTCAAGGGTGATTCCCTTGGCGTGGCGGATGAACAGTCCCCAGGAGGGAAGTTCCTTGAACTGAGAGAATTCCGGATAGACGTCCTTCATCTCCGGGATGCTGTCAAGCTCCTCGTCAGAGGTGCCTCGGTAAGCGTAGAGTTTGTTCCCTCCACCAGGGTAGATAATCTCAATATTCTTCAAGGTGATGTTCTCGATCGGCAATTCGGGAATACCGACAATTCCCGAGGGTGAGATGTTCCTAGGGAGATCCTCGATCGGGCCCTCGTAGCTGTAACCCGCATCGGCTTTGGTAGCAGGCACCTCCACCTTGATGTTGGAGAGGGTGATATTCCTGAGGTAGCCCATCTTCCCGTTGTTCCAGCGGATACCGGTCCGGAGGTAGATCGCATTGCTTGTGTTGACAGCCTCAAGACTGTCAACCAGGATATTCTCAATCTCGCCCCCGTCCACTGATTGGATGGTGATGGCTGAGCGGTGGGTGTCAAACACCTTGTTGTTTATGATCCGGATATTCTTGAACCCGCCCCTTGAGACGGTTCCGAACTTGAAGGCGCTGGCGCTCGAGCGGGCTACGCAGTTCCTGACCTCTATGTCCTCGCAAAGATGCTCGGCAGAATGGGACTTAAAGCAAATCGCATCGTCGGAAGCATCTATGAATGAGTCTTTTACAACGACGTGGCGGCAATCCACGATGTCCAGTCCGTCGTTGTTCCAATAGTTCTTGCTGTCCAGAAGGATCCCGCTGATCAAAAGGTTCTCGCACTGGTCGGTCACAAGAGTCCATTCGGCTGCGTTCCTCAGGTTCACCCCCTCGATCACCACATTCTCGCATTCACGGAAGTAAATGAGTTTCGGCCTCTTGGTGACCCTGTCATTCTTCGTGGTGTCCTCGAGGAATCCCAGATGGACCTGGTTCAGGAAATTCAGGGCACAATCGAATCCCCTGCCGTCGATGACTCCTTTGCCTTTCACGGATATATTCTTCTGCCCTTTGGCGAGAAGGAACCCATAGTTGCCCTCGACCATGTCATAGTCGTACGGGTTGGTCGACCCGACCAGGACGGCCCCTTCCAGCAGACGGAGCTCCACGTTGGATTTAAGGTGGATGCTGCCGGTCAGATAGCGCCCGACACTGAATTCAAGGACTCCTCCGCCGTGTTCGCTGATGAAGTCAATTCCGGCTTGGATAGATCTGGTGTTGAGTGTGACTCCGTCGGATTTGATGCCGAACGAGGATGCCTGATGGATTTTTTGGGCTATGGAAGGGATCACGGCAAGAAGGGCCGCTGTCAATAACAGTAATCTTTTCATATTGAGGGCATTATTGTTTCACTTGAACATCCGTGCCGGGGGAATTCCGCAGTACATCAATCAGTTTCCTTTTCCCGACATTGACTTTACTGGTCGTGAAAGCCGGGAGGTTATAAGATCTCATCTGTCTCTTGTAATATGACTTGGGATCCTTTTGAGGAAGGAGGAACGGTTTGGTGGCGTTCCCGTCGGCGTCAACATGGGTGAAATATGGCTTTGTGTAAAGTCCATCATCCCTTCGGCTGCTGAAAACCAGCCACTTCCCGTCTGAGCTCCAGGTGTGGAAACTGTCCACATTGTCGGAGTTGACATTCTCCATGGGCCTGACGGAACCGTCTTTCAGGTCAGCGAGCCAAAGGTCCGAATCCTTGTGCCAGATGGAGAAGTTCCCATAGCCGTGGCGGGTGAAGCAAAGGAACCGTCCGTCCGGAGAGATCCTCGGGAAGGAGACGCTGAATCCTTCGGCAGGGGCGTCATAGACGCACTCGAGGCTGTCTCCGAAACTCATGTCTTCGGCGTTGAAAGCTATCCTGTAGAGTCCGTATCTCGCTTCACGGTATTTGTCGGGCATAGGCGAGACCGCTTCAGCGGAGCAGAAATACAGCCACTTCCCGTCAGGAGAGAAGGTGGGGAAGGTCTCGAACCTGTCTTCTGCCTTAGTCAGGGGCGACCAGTCGATCTGGTGAGTCTTGACATTGTAAACAACGACATCGGAAGCCTCGTCGTAGACTTCGATGCGGTTGGCGTCGTGATTATGGAACGACTGGAAGGTCTTGTTGACCGAGAAGGCGACATAATCTCCAGAAGGATGCCAGTAGGGATAAACAAGGGCGCTGATGGTGGAGTCGGTCTTGGTGTTGAGTTTCTCGATCTCCCCTTCATTCACCACCATGGTACCTCCGAAAGTCGCCCTGGCGTGGAAGACCATCTTTGATGGATCGCCATTCATGTAGGTGTGGCAATTCATACAGTTGCCACCGGTAAGGTCGTTCGTCAGGATCGCTTTTTCTGAATATGACTCCAGGTCCCTCTGGTAAATGCCCATCTCCTGCCAGCCTTGATAGCCAGGAGGGATTAGGCGGTAAGAAAACCAAGGGTCGATCTTGTCTTGACTGATGTGAATATTGAAAGGCTTGTAGGACAGCCATTTCCCATCCTTGCGGATGTAGATTTCAAGGTTTATGGAGCCGTTGTCGCCACCCTTTGAGAGTAATTTCCGCCATTTCTTTGGACTGAAATGGAAAGCTCCCTTGCGGGACCGGAAGACTTGGTCTCCGGCGACGAGAATGCCTTTATCATTGTCAAGTAAGGAAAAATTCAGTGGAGCGATGTTGACAGGAATGGTAACCTCTTTATAATCCGGGAATATCGGAGCTTCCTCCGACAAAGGTTCAGCATTGGCGGGCCTGCGGGCGCATGAAATCAACGTAAGAAGCCCGGCGAGAATAAAGAAATGATAGATAATCCTTCTCATGGCGATAGTTCCGTCAAATCTGGGTGTGAACCAAATAATACCAATATGTGCCGCGGAATCGTCTTAACGCCGTGGCGCCAGCGACAGCGGCTTTCTTATATTCCTCGAAACGTGTGACGGTCTCCTGTTTGACGCCGTGCTCGTAGCACCAGTCCAGACCGAAGGGCTCGACACCTTCCATATTCCTTGAGTATTCGCTGTAGAACACCATTGCTTCCTGGGCGATTCGGGGCAGCTCCGGCGAGTCGGGCGAGCTGTAATAATCCAGGATGAAATGCTTGACGGAGTTGAGGTCCTTGGCCAGAAGCAGATAGCACAGTCCATATTCAAGAGTCCTTCTGTCTGTCGGATTGGCGTCAAGGATCGGGAAGAGTTCCGTCATCGGGTTGGTGTACATTATGAAGTGGTTCTCAGCTTCAAGATTACGCCTTCCGTTGCCAAGCAGGGGATCCGCTTCTATCGCGGCGTCATCATAAAGGAACTTCCGGTGCTCTTTTGCCCAACCGCGGTAATGGGGAGCCTTTTCCAAAAGGGATAAATATTTGTCAGCCACCTCATAACTGCCCCTCATGAGCTCCACCTGGGCATTTATCTTCATCATTGAGGGAGAGTATCCCTGGAGTGAGATCAATGTGTTGAAGGCGACATCCTGGGCGGCCGCGACGTTTCCCATAGCGAGCATGATGTGAGCCTGCGCGACATCCACAGCCCTGTCCTTTGTCGTCATAACAAGTCCATCCGAGCCGCGCTGGTCATATTTAAGTAATTTGTCGGCCAATTCTCCTTTCCAGGCGAGAGCCATATTCAGGTAATTGGCTGTTCTTGGAAGCCAAGGTGCCTTTTCGCAGGCCTTGATCAGTCCGTCCCAGTCTTCGTTGTTTGTGTAATACTCAAATATGTAACCCAATCTTGGCTGGTTTTCGGCCATTTTCTTGTCGAACTTGGTGGCCGGGATAAAAGACAGGGCCAGAAGCGCCAGTCCGAATAATGTCGAGGCCCAAGGCTTCAACATGAATTTCACGGCCAGGCGGCTCGCCAGGACCACGACAGGAAGCACGATCCATCCAGCCCAGTGGAAGGCCGGTAGGGTAGAGTCAATGTCGTAGTACAAAGCTGGAGTGAAAGCGGCTGTCCAAGTTGGTACACCAGCTGCGAAATAAGTCAGTACACCGCAGGCGGCCACGGTCAAAAGATTGATTCCCGCGGCTTTCAGGTCTTTTCCATCACCTGTGAATAAGGTACAAACCGCAAAAATCAGGGAGGCGGAACCTGCTGTGAGATAGAGGATTATGGAAAGAGCTATTCCACTTATTACTTTCCTTGACTTAATGTTCTTGTAGATCAGGAGTGCCGCCTGGACGAGCAGGATGGAGGTCAGGTATTCAAAATGAAGGCTATTGTCAGACAATGACGCTCCGATAAGGATTGAGGGAATCAGACACAGGGGAATGAGTCCCCAGTCTTTCCTTGAATCCCTGACATAGGCCCAGGTCATGTAGGCTGATAATCCCAGGAGTGTCAGAGTTATGATAATAGCGGTGGTAGGGTTCCAGAAAAACTGTACGATGAAGCGGGCGAGAAGGGTGGCTAGCCCTCCAACTTTCAGAAGGGTTCCCCAAAGATAGGTCTTGTCAAACATGAACAGCTGCTGCTGTTCCCGGTATGCCAGGGCGAATCGGTTCATAATATGCCATTACTATCAATAGGGGAAGCGACTCCCGCATAATACACGTAGAGATCGTGACTGTTCTCGGCGCAATATTCCTTAAGTTTCTCCACTTCTTCGGGTGTCATTGTCGGGCTGCCGGTTACCATGTCCATATACACAGGATGACCCTCGGCGGCACTCATGAAATTGTCGCGCAGGAATACATAACGTACCGGGAAACTGTAATCCTTTCCGGCAGGATCCTTGGCGACAGCCTGGAAGTGTATAATACACAGGCTGTCACTGTCGTAGATTGTCTCTGGGGATTGTATCTGAGCTCCTCCTTTGACTGACATCTGGTCTTCCATGGCTGATTCCAACGCTTTTGGAAGCCGGGCCATAGCCTTTTTCTCCAGGCCAGGAGATGGTGCGCAAGAAACAGCGATTAAGATCAATCCGATCAGGACGTATAGTTTTAGCTTCATAAACAAGAGAATAATATGAAGCAAATATACTGAATTTATATAATTAAAAAACCGGTCCCCGAATCGGGAACCGGTCTCTTAAGGAATTATCCACTATTTGTATCCGTAATTCTGAGGGATCTCTTTGTCCTTGTTGGAATCGATGATCTGGATCGGAATCGGAAGCACGTAGTTGTGAGGCATGATGTTCGGACGGTGGCGGATGTTGCCGAGAGCGTCGGTGTAGGTCTCGCGGCCGCGA
>ONUG01000070.1 GCA_900320965.1 uncultured Bacteroidales bacterium
CGGCATGCCGGTTCCCGCCGGTTTCACAATCACCACTGAGTGCTGCGCTGAATATTATTCCCTTGGAGGCGGCTACACCAACGACCTGAAGAAAGAGGTCGCGGAGGCCATGAAAGCCACGGAAACAATTATGGGCAAGAAATTCGGAGATCCTTCCGACCCGCTGCTCGTGAGCTGCCGCTCCGGAGCCAGAAGCTCCATGCCCGGCATGATGGACACCATCCTCAACATCGGACTTTGCTCCGCCACCCTTCCCGGAATGATCCAGAAGACCGGCAACCCGAGATTCGTCTATGACGCCTACAGGCGCCTTATCATGATGTACTCGGACGTCGTCATGGAGAAAGCCGAAGGCATCGAGCCCGCCGACGGCCAGGGCATCCGCCAGCAGCTTGACAGGATGATGATGGAGCTCAAGGAGCAGAAAGGTTACAAATCCGACACTGAGATCACAGCCGAGGAGCTCAAGGACCTTTGCGAGAAATTCAAGGCCAAGGTCAAGGAAGTCCTTGGAGTGGAGTTCCCGGACACTGCCCAGGAGCAGCTTTGGGGCTCGATTGGTGGTGTGTTCAAGTCTTGGAACGGAAAGAGAGCCATCGCCTACCGCCGTATAGAGAAGATTCCTGATGATTGGGGCACAGCTGTCAACGTCCAGTCAATGGTCTTCGGAAATATGGGTGACACCTCCGCCACTGGAGTCGCTTTCTCCCGTAACCCGGCCAACGGAGACAACAAGTTCTACGGAGAGTGGCTTATCAACGCCCAAGGCGAGGATGTGGTCGCGGGTATCCGTACTCCCAACCCTCTCAATGAGGCCACAAAGACTGAGAAGAATAAGAATCTCGAGTCCCTCGAGACTGCCATGCCAGAGGTCTACAAAGAGCTTGACGACATCCGCCTGAAGCTCGAGAAGCATTTCCACGACATGCAGGACATCGAGTTCACCATCCAGGAGGGACATCTTTGGATGCTCCAGTGCAGGATCGGCAAGCGCACAGGCCTGGCTGCCCTGCAGATGGCGATGGACATGGTCGACGAGAAGATGATCGACGAGAAAACCGCTGTGATGAGAGTCGCTCCCGCACAGCTCGATGAGATCCTCCACCCTATCCTCGACCCTTCTTCCGAGAAGAAGGCGAAAGTCCTGGCCATCGGTCTGCCCGCCTCACCGGGTGGTGCCGTGGGACAGATCGTGTTCACATCCGAGGACGCCATGGAGGCCGCCTCCAACGGCATGAAGGCTATCCTCGTCCGTGAGGAGACATCTCCCGAGGACATCGAGGGCATGAGGGCCGCCGCCGGAATCCTCACCATGCGTGGTGGTATGACTTCCCATGCCGCCCTCGTGGCTCGCGGCTGGGGCAAGTGCTGCATTGTGGGATGCGAGGCCATGAAGATCAACTTCGAGGAGAAGACCGTGACCTTCAACGACAAAGACACCTTCAAAGAGGGAGACTGGCTGAGCCTCAATGGCTCAAAGGGCTTTGTCTATGCCGCCAAGATCGACACTATGGACGCATCCGAGAATCCTCTCTTCAAGAAGTTCATGTCGATTGTTGACAAGTTCCGCAGGCTCGGAATCCGCACCAATGCCGACACTCCCGAAGATGCCGCCAAGGCTCTGAGCTATGGCGCTGAGGGTATCGGACTGTTCAGGATCGAGCACATGTTCTACGGAGCCCACTCTGAGAAGCCTCTTTCCAAGCTGCGCAAGATGATCCTTTGCGACACCGACGCCGAGCGCAAGGCTGCCCTTGAGGATCTGGAGCCTTACATGAAGGCCGCCGTGAAGAGCACGATGAAGATCATGGACGGCAGACCGGTAGTGTTCCGTCTGCTTGACCCGCCTCTCCATGAGTTCGTTCCCAAGACCGAGGAGAAGAAGAAAGAGGTCGCCAGGGAGCTTGGTGTCTCTGTCGAGGAGATCGAGAAGAGGGGTGAGGCCCTTCACGAGGTCAACCCGATGATGGGACACAGGGGCGTGCGTCTGCATGTCAGCTTCCCTCTGATAGCCGAGACCCAGTACAAGGCCATCTTCGAGGCCACCGCAGAGTTGCTTCTCGAAGGCTACCACCCGATGCCGGAAATCATGATCCCTGTCACGATCTCCGCCCGTGAGCTCAGCTTCCAGAAAGCCATCTGCGACCGCGTCAAGGCCCAGGTCGAGGGTATCAAGATCCAGAATATCGACTACAAGTTCGGAACCATGATCGAGATCCCGAGAGCCGCCCTGACCGCTGACCGCATGGCCCGCGCCGCCGAATTCTTCTCATTCGGAACCAACGACCTCACCCAGATGACGTTCGGTTTCTCACGTGACGACATCGGCACCTTCATGGGTGACTACCTCGGCAACAAGATCCTCGATTCCGACCCGTTCCAGACCATCGACGTCAAGAGCGTCGGCAAGCTGGTCGAATTCGGCATCCAGGGTGGCCGTTCAAAGAGGCCCGACCTCAAGTGCGGAGTCTGCGGAGAGCATGGTGGAGATCCTGATTCCATCCGTTTCTTCAACAAGATCGGAATTGACTACGTCTCCTGCTCACCTTTCCGCGTGCCTATCGCCCGCCTCGCCGCCGCCCAGGCTGCCATCGAGCAGAGCAAATAGGCCCTGTCATTCTGAGCGAAGCGAAGAATCTGATTAAAAAGAGTTTGTCCACAAAGACAAACTCTTTTTTTGTAAACCGTACATCCCCGCCACGGTTAACTCCGAAAAATTTCAAGAGAAGGCCGAAAAATATTAGGAGATTTCAGATTATTATTTATATCTTTGTAAAAGAGGTTATAATATATATATGCGCAGACTTACAAAGAAAGAGAGGATAATCATGGATCACTTCTGGAAACAGGGCCCGATGTTCGTACGGGACCTGCTGAACAGCTACCCTGATCCCAAGCCCACGTTCAACACCCTGGCCTCACAAGTCCGGACATTGGAGCAGGATGGATTCCTCAAGCGTGACCTGCTGGGGAACGCATACCGCTATTCGCCAAGCATTTCCGAGCATGAATACGGGCGCAAGACCATTTCCGGGACCATAGAGGATTATTTTAACAACTCCTACCTGGACGTCATCCACTCGCTGGTGAAAGAGGAAAGGATCTCACTGGAGGAACTCAAAGACCTGATAGAACGAATCGAGAAAGGAGAGTAGCGATGGGAAATTTCCTGATCTACACAGCCAAGGTGGCCGCGACGCTCGTCGTCTTTTATCTATTCTTCCGACTTCTTTTGAGCCGGGAGACTTTCCACCATTTGAACAGGATCGCGCTGCTCTGCGGTCTAGCCATCTCTTTCGTGCTACCACTTTGTGTTATTACGGTCAACATAACAGTCGACCCGCAGCGTATTTCAAGTGAACCAGATCTTCTCAATACTAATCTGGCAGATGTGGATTGGTGGGTCAGCATTCTTTTTGGAGTCTTTCTTCTTGGGGCAATCGCCACTTTTACAAGGCTCGCCATCGCCTACTATCGAGTCAATAAAATGATCAAAGATGGAGAGAAGCATCCCCAACCGGACGGGAAAATGGTGGTTGTCATCGACAATCCTAAAGAGGAGGAATATCGGTCCCCTTCCAGTTGGATGGGGTACATATTCCTTTGCCGGAAGGACTTCCTGTCTGCTGAAGCGACTGGACTTTATAGCAGTCCGTCTTACATCCACGAGGCGGCCCATTCGGATCTCCATCACTCCATAGACCTGATGTTCATAGATCTCTGCTCACTATTCCAATGGTTCAATCCCGCCATCTGGCTTCTTCGCCGAGAGCTGACGACGATCCATGAATATGAGGCCGACAAGGCAGTGCTGGACAAAGGGTTCAACCCCAAGGATTACCAATTGCTGCTTGTGCGAAAAGCCATGTCCGAGGCCGGGTATTCAGTTGCCAACAATCTGAACCACAGCGCCCTGAAAAGCAGGATCGACATGATGCTCCGTCAACCATCCAGAAGCAGGAGGGCCTTAAGGCTATTGGTTCTGATTCCTCTGATTTGTATCGGCCTTGCCATGAACACCCAGAGGGTCTATCATGCTCCCCAAAACAAGCCATTCTTCATCGTTGATGACAATGAGAATGTCTTCTTGAGAGTAAACGGTAAAGAGTTCGACAAAAAGCACTTGGATGAGATAGATCCATCCAAGGTCAAGTCAATCTCCGTCAAGAAGGACGGGAAGGGCGGAGGTACGATTGATATCTATTTAAAAAACGAATAACATTTATTTTACAATATGGTCAGGAACTTATCAATAATCGCTTGCGCTTTATTTATGTCGGCCTTTATCAGCGTTGACGCCCAGGAGCAAGTAGCTGTCTCTGCCAAGCCCAGGCAGATGGAGAAATCCAAGGTGGCCGGGTACGACCGGATTGGTGACGCCCTCTATGAAGTTATCTACGAGTACCGCGTCCAGACTGATGTCAGCGACACCTACTCGACCATCCTGCAGTTCGGTACCGAGCAGGCTCGTTTCCTTGACTACCTAGCGTACAAAGCGGACTCCCTTACCTGCGCAGGAGCCCCGGAGGATACGATCGCCAAAGCAAATAACGATGTAGACCGCAGCGCTTTCTACTTCGATCCCGTGATCTTCCAGAACTGGCCGGAAGGTTCCATAACCGTCGACGATGTCCTGGTTCCCGGGACGTTCACATATTCAGAGGATATGGCGCATGAGTGGACCTTCGGGAACGGAGAGAAAGAGATCTGCGGCTACCCTTGCAAGGAGGCCAAGACCAGTTACGGCGGCCGTGAGTGGACCGTCTGGTTCGCACCGAGTATCCCCTCCAACGTCGGTCCTTGGAAACTCGGCGGTCTGCCAGGCCTTATCATGGAGGCCCAGGATGCTGAAGGTATCCACCATTTCACAGCCACTGCACTGCGCAAGGCAGCCTGCCCAATCGTACGTGTCCAAGACGCCGGACGTGACAAGACCCAGCGTGATCGCTTCATCCAGCGCAAGAATGCCTCCGGAGGCAATTCGCTTAACAATATTCCGACAGAGAGCATCACCAGCATTTCCGTCTTCAAGAATGATAACGGTGGCACAATCAAGGTTAACGGCCGTGTGACCGTTCGCATGACCAATCACACATGGATCCCTCTCGAGCTTGAATAGACAATGCGCAAGGTCGTCTCCCTGTTTATTCTTCTGCTTGCGTCGTACGCTCTCCCGGCCCAGATCGCGATCCAGGGCAGCGTGCGCGACGAGGAAGGCGCTCCCATAACCGGCGTCGTGGTCTCGCTTCAGCAACAGGGCAAGACTCTCAGCTATGGAACCACCGGAAAGGAAGGCCGCTACCGCCTCAATGTCCAGTCTGGAGAAGGCACAGCGACAGTCATATTCAATCATCTTACTTTTGAGGAACTTGAAGTTCCGATCACTCTTGAGAGCCGGACCCTTGATGTTATCCTTAGGGAAAGGAACGAAACGCTCAAGGAAGTCACAGTCACCGCACCGGTGGTCAAACTGAGAGGAGACACTCTTTCATTCTGGTTGCCCGCACTTGCGGCCCAGGAGGACTACACTTTGGAAGATGCCATGAAGCGTATCCCTGGAGTAGAAGTCGACGAGAGCGGAAGGATTTCATACCAAGGAAGGGCGATCAGCCATTTCTACATTGACGGAGTGGACATACTTGGAGGAAAGTACTCCCTAGCCACACGAGGCATATCGACGAAAATGGTAGACCAGGTCGAGATCCTGGACAATCACCACAGCGTCAAGATGGAGCGCAACACTGGGCGGACCAACGAGGTAGCCATGAATATAAAATTGAACAAGGAGGCCAGGATCAAGCCAACAGGGAGCAGTGAGGCCAGGGCCGGCTGGGGATCTGACGAGTTCCTCGGCCGCATAGGTGGCTCGCTCATGCGATTCGGAGGCAAGGATCAGGCTATTCTTTCCGGCAAATTAGGTAATGACGCCCAGTTTGCCCAAAGCGAGACCTCCGACTATTTCTCATCCGATCGGATTTCAGGGAAAGCCTCGACCCTTGCCGGATCAGTGTCCGGATCCTCTCCGCCGCTCGATGCCAGGTATTATCTACGCCCAATGGATGCCTACGTCAGCCTGGACGCCTCCCATAAACATTCGGAGGATGTAAGATTAAGGCTGAACAGCCATTATGCATACAGCTACGGCACTTATGACTATTCAACTCGCAGCGACTACTATGCCGGTGATAATGTCTTGACCCTGCAGGAGGTTTTCAACCCATCAAGTAAATCACACGTTCCTTCCATCGGGCTTGACTACCAGCTCAACTCTGACGAACGCTTCCTTAACGAACGGTTCAGAGCGACAGCAAATTTCATCACTAACACCATGGCTACCATGCGTGAGGACGATCCTCTGGACCAAAGATCCAGCATCCGCACCATTAGGCTTCAGAACAGTTTGGACTGGAGGAAGCTCAGAGGGGACCGGCGTATCTATTTCAATAATACTATTTCATGGACGTCATTGCCCTCCGTTCAGTATAGTTTTTCCGGCCTCGGCTTGGCAGGCCAGCAAGACGGCTCCAGCCACAACTTGAGTGTCAACCAGAGAATCAGCACCGCACACGACTGGCGACGGCTGACCCTTGATTTGCCACTGAATGCCACAATCGATTACGACAGGATTGGCAATACATTGGTTTTTGGGGACATAAAAGTCCAAGGTAGCCTGGCCGGATATAATGGTGCCATATTGTTTTCGCCTTTTCTGCGATGGAGGTCCTCTTCCAAGCAACTGCAAATTGATTTAAAGGTCGACTTTGGCGGAAGGGGGCTCTATGTCCGTGAACATTTCACCAGCAATGTTGACAAACACTTCCTGCCCATCCTGGACCCTAATCTTTCTCTCGACTGGACAGCTACGGCGCGTTCACAATTCAGACTTACAGCTTCATCCAGCCGGACTATCGGTGACATCATGGATTTTCTCAGGACTCCGGCCATGTCCTCATACCGCAGCATCCGGCAAAACCCGGGGATTTTGCGGGACGGGCGGAACAGCAAGATTTCGCTTGTTTATGACTGGAAACGTCCTATCGAACTCTGGTTCTTCCACTCCGATGTCACAGCATCCAGGATCAAGACGAACCTCAGGAGTTCACAGACGGTTGAAACAGATCAGATATGGAACACCAGCATTCCTGAACCAGTCAGTTCGGACGGTCTGACCGTCTCCGGGAGTCTCTCCAAAAGATTCCAGCAGACGTCCACCAAACTTATGGTCGGAATCCGGGCCGGCCGCAACCGGAACTCCATCACCCAGCAGGGCCGAGCCATCGACTACAATGGAGACAACATGCGTCTCAATTGGGAAGCCAGCTCCGCGCCATGGAAATGGATATCCCTATCCTATAAAGGATATTGGAGCAGAACAGGGAGCTCCTACCTGGGGAAACGATCCACTTTTGTCACCCAGACACATGCAGGGACGCTGTCGTTATTCCCGGTGCCAGCTTTAAGGGTGTATTTCAACACGGATTATATTCGAACACAAATCACTGAATATCAGTTCAAGAATATGACGCTTGGCCAGGCAGGAATCGAGTGGAACAAAGGCAAATTCCGTTATTCGCTCCTGGTCCACAACATTTTCGACACCAGGAGTTACGCCTATTCCATATTCACCGGTCTAGACACCTTCTCCTACGATTTCGCCCTGCGCGGACGTGAGATTCTATTTTGTATCACATATACTCTTTAATGGTATGAAAATAATATCCACAACAACCCTGGTTATATTGTCCTGCGTGGCATTCACCTTTTCCGAACAATCCAAAGTCAACGAAATCAACGGACATGAATATGTCGAGTTGGGTGATGGCCTTAAATGGGCCACCTGCAATGTCGGAGCAAGTCTTCCGGAAGATTTCGGTGATTACTATTCATGGGGAGAAGCCTCAACAAAGAAAGACTACCGTTGGGAGACTTACAAGTGGATGGAAGAAGGTAAGGGAGAATGGAATTCCATAACGAAATACACGATTAAAGATGGAATGACAGAAGGAGCCTGGTACAGAAGTAATCCGGACGATTCCTCTAGCTTTGAGTTCGTGGGAGATGAGTTAATCTCCTTAACACATGAAGATGACGCGGCAACAGTTAACTGGGGAGGGACATGGAGGACTCCCACTGCTCAGGAGTGGAGCCGCCTTATAAAAAACAGCAAGTACAGATGGAAATGGACAACCGTAAACGGTGTCCCTGGCTTTAAGATAATCAGCAGGGTGAAAGGTTATGTCGGTAATAGCATATTCCTTCCTGCGGCAGGTGGATACGATGGCAGTAGACCTACTGTAATGAAAGTTGGGGGGTATTACTGGACCTCAACTTTAAGCTACGAGAATAGTGACGGAGCGTATGACCTTGGTTTTGTCAAAAATCCGCGGACAGGGAAAAAAGTTGTTGATCTAGGTCCTGATTTCAGATTCTACGGGCTGAGCGTCAGAGCCGTGTCAGACTAATTATTTCAGACCATCTTGCCACGTCCCAGGCCACAATCTTGCGGAATTTGTGGTTTGGAAAGATTAGTTATATTTGTAATATCATGAGAATAGCGATTATAGGCGCGGGCAATATGGGTGGCGCCACAGCATTGGGATTCGCCAGGTTCATCCCTGAAATTGAGGTGACTGCCACAGCCAGGCACCAGAAGACTCTGGACAAATATTCATCACAGGGAATCAAGACCACCCTTGACAACGCCGAGGCGGTCAAGGACGCGGATCTTGTCGTGATGGGCGTGAAACCTTGGCTCCTCAAGGATGTCATGACTCCCCTGCTGTCTTTGATGAATGGTAAGATCCTGGTCTCACTGGCCGCCGGAATCCCTGCCGCGACCCTTAAAGAATGGACGGAAGGTTTTAATATTCAAGGAGTTTACACTGTCATTCCGAATCTTGCCATCGAGATTGGCGAGAGCATGACCTTCATCAACGAGGTTTTCGGAACGCAGGAGACCCGCTCGACCGTGACCGGTCTTTTCGAGGCTGTCGGAAAGGCTCTCCTCGTCGATGAGAAGCGGCTAGGCGCTGGAATGATGGTAGCTTCCTGTGGTACTGCCTTTGCCCTAAGATATGTCAGGGCCGCCACTGAAGGAGGAGTAGAGCTCGGATTATACCCGAAAGAGGCCCTTGAGGCCGCCCTGCAGACAGTCAAGGGCGCCGCTATGCTCGCTGACGCCCATGGCACCCATCCGGAACAGGAGATCGACAAGGTCACCACTCCCGGCGGAATCACGATCAGAGGCCTGAATGCCATGGAAGAAGCCGGTTTCTCCAACGCCGTCATCCAAGGCCTGAAAATCTGGAAATAATTGTTTTTCAACAAAATGCAGAAAACGCGTAGCTTATTTAGCTACGCGTTTTTCACAACTAACTAACTTATAACTATTTACGAAAACGGTTTCTAAATTGTACCTCTGGCGAAAAACATCACGCTGAACACCGCAAGGACCGTCAGGGCGATGAGCCAGACCACGAACAGGCAAAGTCCTGGGTGCCATTTGGGAGCTTTAAGGTCGAAGATCATCATTATTCCCGCATAAATCAGGGCTATGAAAGGGATCACCACGACAACGGCCAGCGCGGCTACCAGCGGCGGATAGGAGAACATATCCAGAGCCAGAGGGGCCTCTTGAGCCACTTCCTCCAGGAACCTATTGAGGAAGAAGGTCTTGGACAAGAAGTTATCCCCAATTGTCACGCAGCCGAGCGACACCACCCCCGATACTCCGGCGACCAGGAAAGCTATACCTATACAAAGCGCCAATATTCTCCAAAAGGCTTTAGCGGAATCGGATTTGGCGACATTACTCGCCGCTTCCTCGACCTCTTTAGCGGCGCTCTGGATCCTGGCGCTGATAGCGTCCACAGTTCCCTTTTCGCCATGGAGCTCATCCCTCTGGCGGACAGTCTTCGCTTGAGGCATACATATCCACAGGATGGCATACACAATAGGAGCGAACATCGACGGCGTGTTGAGCCAGCCGTGTCTCATGAAGAACCCGCAACCAGCCAGTGTCAGTACCACGAATATAATCCTGAACACCGTGGTGTCCACACCGAAAAACGCTCCGAGCCCCGCGCAGACGCCAGCCACTTTGCCGTTCGATGGATCACGGTACAGTTTTCTCTTTACTTTAAAGTCTTCCGTATCCTTCTCCTCATTGCGGGCCGAAGCCGCCTCTCCCGGAACAGCGTCTTCATTCGACTCTTCCTCAATGGCTTCCGGCCTTCCGAGCGTGGCAATAGCGATCTCCACCATCGGAAGGGTCACAACCCCTCCCCTGCCGCTTTGCTCCAGAAGAAGTTCCGACATCCGCTCCTCGATACCTTCCATGACCTCAGAGCCGCTCTCGACTTTAGAATAGAAGGTCTCAAGTTCGGACAAATACTGCTTTGCCGCCTCGCATGCATCATTCTCAAGGCTGAACACATAGCCGCCTATGCTGACATACTCAACTGGTTTCATGGCTACTTTTCTTTAATAGTCTTTATAGTGTCAACGATCTCCTGCCAGGCAGCGTCCATATCCAGAAGCTGCTGACGTCCCTTCTCAGTGATACAGTAATATTTCCGGGGCGGGCCCTGGGTGGATTCTTCCCACCTGTACGAGAGAAGCCCCTGGTTCTTCTGCCTGATGAGCAAGGGATATAAGGTACCTTCAACGACTATCATATTAGCCGACTTCAACTCATCCAGAATCGACGAGGCATAAGCTTCCTTCTTGTCCAGGATGCTCAAGATGCAATACTCGAGCACCCCTTTGCGCATCTGGGAGCGCACATTCTCGGCATTGTTTTCCATGGCGACCTCCTATTTACGATATTCATTGAACTTCGCCATGTTCTCCGCCGTGGGTTCCAGGCCTCTCATCTCGCACTTTTGGGCGGGAGTCTTGGCCAGAGGAACGACAATCCATAGCACGAGGTAAACAAGCAGACCGCTACCCCACAGAAGGAGGGCAAGCAGAAGGATGATCCTCACTATCGTCGTGTCAATATTCAGGAAACTCGCGAGGCCGGAACAGACTCCGCCGACAGCCTTGTTGTCCGGGTCACGGTATAGGCGCTTTTTCACATCGCCTTTGTCCCCATTGTATGAGAAATCAGGTCCGGCAGCCCTTGACTCATGTTCAGCCTGCGCGCCGTCACGCCAGGTTCCTGCCCCAGCATTTTGCCCGGCACCTCGCGCGTCATGTCCAGCCTGGCCGGCCATTCCCGCCATAGGCTCCGCAGACCCGTCCGGCATCCCCAGCTGCCCTACCACCTTGCTGACAAGCGCCAGATCCTCGTCGAGGGCAAAACTCCGCCCTCCGATGCTTGCATTGATAACTTTTTTCATAATATTCTTGGCTTTGCAATTATTTTTCCTTTGCAAAGATATAAATAAATTTAAATACCTTGCAAGACATAGTACTAAAAAACTATAATTTTTTGAAAAACGGCGCAATTCCCCAGATGCCGGACCAAGAGAAAAACTCACTTCAAGCCCTTAAAACTCCCCATCCTAAAACCCTGCCCGATGTCCCCAAAACTGGGACACCGGGCAATACTTCGGGGCAGGCTTGAGGTGTGGCAATCACAATTAATGCTTTTGGGAAATGGTTGATTATAAGCTATTTATAGTAAAGGCGTAGCAAATTTGGCTACGCATTATTTGTAAGGGGCTGAGTAATAATCACTTCTGAAGGTGGGTTAGATCCTTCGCTCCGCTCAGGATGACAGGGCGGTGCGCAGGATGACAGGGGATGGTCGGCCGGTGTAGTTTTATCGCCAACAGATCATTATATCTTTTTTACCTCGCTACATGAAAATTTATTATTTTTGTAGAAATAGGAAACAACTCTACCAAATGAAACGATTACTTCTTCTGACCACAAGCATACTTATGCTTTGCGCTTGCTCCTCGCAGGCCCAGAATTATGTCTCAAAACGTCCGGCAGCCGACCAGAGGCTTTTCAAGTCCACGGCCGTAGAGAACAAGATCACCCAGATTCAAGGACTGCTCAAAAACAAGCGCCTGGCCTGGATGTTCGCCAACTGCTACCCCAACACACTGGACACCACGGTCCATTTCGGCAAGGATGAGAATGGAGACTGGAGGACTTTCGTCTACACCGGAGACATCCATGCGATGTGGCTTCGTGACTCCGGCGCCCAGGTCTGGCCGTACATCCAGCTCGCCAATGAGGATGAGGAACTTAAGAATATGCTTGCGGGTGTGATCAACTGCCAGTTTACTCTGATCGCTATCGACCCTTATGCCAACGCCTTCAACGACGGGCCTAAGGGAAGCGAGTGGGAGAAGGACCTGACTGACATGAATCCCTGGGACCACGAGCGCAAATGGGAGATCGACTCACACTGCTACCCGATCAGGCTCGCCTACCAGTACTGGAAAGTCACTGGAGACGACTCCATATTCGGAGACAAATGGCTGAACGCCATCAAGGCCACTCTCAAGACTTTCAAGGAGCAGCAGCGGAAGGATGGTCCCGGACCTTATCGCTTCGCAAGAGTCACTGACCGCCAGTTCGACACCAAGTCCAACGACGGAAGGGGCAACCCCGTGAAGCCCTGTGGGCTGATCGCATCCGCTTTCCGCCCTTCTGACGATGCGACCATATTCGAATTCCTTGTTCCCTCCAACTTCTTCGCTGTCACCTCATTAAGGAAGGCTGCCGAGATTCTCAAGACCGTCAACAAAGACACCGCTCTCGCCGGAGAGTGCGAGGCTCTTGCCGCTGAAGTTGAGAAAGCCCTCAAGGAATATGCTATCTATGACCACCCGAAATATGGCAAGATCTACGCTTTCGAGGTGGATGGTTTCGGAAACCGTCTCCTGATGGACGACTCGAATGTTCCCAGCCTGCTCGCCATGGCTTACCTCGGCGATGTGGACATCAACGACCCTATCTACCAGAACACCAGGAAGTTTGTCTGGAGTGAGGACAATCCTTATTTCTTCAAAGGGACCGCTGGAGAAGGAATCGGCGGCCCGCACATCGGCTACGACTACATCTGGCCCATGAGCATCATGATGAAGGCCTTCACTTCCCAGGACGACCAGGAGATCAAATGGTGCGTCGAGACGCTCATGAAGACGGATGCGGGGACTGGTTTCATGCACGAGTCTTTCTTTAAGGATGACGCCAACAAATTCACCCGGGCATGGTTCGCATGGCAGAACACCTTGTTCGGAGAATTGATCATTCACCTTGTCGACAACGGCAAGCTTGACTTACTGAACTCAATCAAAATCAAATAGTTCCAATGCGCTTGACCAGGTTTTTGACGTTTGCGGCAATTAGTGCGGCGGCTCTTGTAGGATGCGGTAAGGCCCCCAAACCGGTGGCCATAACCGGAATAACCGAAAATGAGGTCGCCAGGGAGTACATTCAGACAGTGTCCTACCCCGACGGCAATTACGAAGAGACCTCTATCCCAGGGTTTGACACCCTGAAGACAGCTTTTCGTAAAGACCAGCCTTCTCCGCTGGAAATAAGCTGGGAGAATGACGGGACATTCAGCGGGATCATTCTCAGAGTAGCGGAAGACAAGAAAATGAGCAAGATCTTCCTCTGCAATGAGTTGAAGCCTGAAGAAAAGTCCGCGAAAGTCTTCAACCTGATTCCCGGCAAGGAATATTGGTTCAAAGTGACCGGCGAGCGGGATGGCAAGGAGCGGATCCTCGCGAGAGGGACTTTGAAAGCCGAAGGAGCTCTCAGAATGATCCGCACGGATGCCCTGCATAATGTCCGAGACCTTGGAGGATGGAAGACAACTGACGGCAAGACGATTAAATATGGACTAATATTCAGAGGCGGACAGATGAATCGTCAGGATCCTCCGAGCGCTGAGGATCAGATACTTATGAAGGAAGCGCTCGGGATCAAGGCGGATGTTGATTTGCGTTGGGACAACGAATTGGACGGAGGTACACCGGATGATCCATCTGACGACCTGTATTACACTCCCCTTGGGGAGGGCGTGGAATATGTCCACATGCCGGTCAATCTGTATGATCCCGGCCATGCCGACAAGACCCAGTGGAACAACTTGCTGAACTATGTGATGGACAATGTGATAGCCGGACGGCCATGCTACATCCACTGCGCCGCAGGCGCTGACCGCACCGGCACGACCTGCTTCCTTCTCGAGGGAGTACTGGGACTGTCTGAACAGTCACTCTCTAAAGAATACGAACTTACTTCATTCTCGACCTATGGCCGCCGTGGCCGCGACAACCCGGTCGCCTACAAGTACATGATGTCTTACATCCTCGCTCAAGAAGGAGACACCATCAGAGACAAGATCGAGAACTACTTTACCGAATACGTCGGGATTTCCACAGAAAAGATAGAAGCCTTCCGGGCAGCGATGCTCGAATAGACGTAAAAACGCTTGCACATGAGGTTCACTTTCAGGCACATATTGGCCATAATCATCGCTACGGCGGCGCTGGTTTCCTGTGGTAAGGACAAACCTGCCAGTTCGGAAGAATCCGATTTCCGGATGATGCTGCGTCTCTGGCCGGCTCATCATGATGACGCCGTCCTCTCCGAAGAATTGCTGAATGCCCTGAAAGAATATGACTTCTGCGACGAAGTCTGGTTCTGCGGGCAGGAGTCAGCGACCAAGCCGGCGGCTATCCACGAGGCTTCTGCTGAGAAGATGGCGCTAATGGCGGACAAGTTCAGGGACATGGGAATAATCCCCTCTCTCCAAGTTGTGGCTCTCGGTCACGGAGACGGTGCGGTTCCAGACACCTCAATCCATTGGGGGACAATGGTCGGACCAAATGGGGAAAAGACCCACAGCGTCAACTGTCCCAGGCAAGAGGCCTATCTGGAGGCGATGGAGAAGGCTTTTGTCCCCTACGTGGAGAAAGTCAGGCCACACAGCATCTACCTTGATGACGACCTTCGCCTTGTCAGTCATTCCCCAGCCCCGATGGGATGCTACTGCGACACATGCGTGGACTTATTCAACAAGGAATACGGATATTCATTCAACCGCGAGACGCTAGTGGCTGGATTGCTGGCCAACAAGGAAAACGGGGAGTTGAGGAAGAAGTGGGTAGCGTTCGGGCAGGAAAGTCTAGCCGGAGTGGTCCGGGCTATCTCAAGAGGAGTCCATAAGGTTTCTCCTGAGACCCGTATCGGCCTGCAGCACACCAGCTTCCACAGGAACCTCCTGGACGGATGGGACTGGAATCCGATGTTCAGGGCCATGAAAGAAGAGACCGGCCTTACCCCTGTGTCTCGTCCAGGGCACGGGTTTTACAACGATCACGCCCCAAGGGGGATGATAGAGAAAGGCCTGGAACTCGCCAGACAGATCCGTCGCCTGGAGCCCGGGATAACAGAGATCGCTCCCGAAATCGAAGGCTATCTTCATAAAGCCACCGGCAAGACAGCCCAGAGTATCTGTCTGGAGACAATGTACTACCTCTCGATGGGAGCCACCCAGATGAATTATGCGATTATCTGTGGCAACCAAGAGCCAATGTCTTGGTATTCAAGCCATTACTTCAAAGCTCTTTCAGAGGTCAAACCTTTCGCCAAGGAATATGCCGACTTCAATCGGGGGACCCTGCCAACAGGCATCAACCCCTACCTGAGTCCGAACCAAATCGCCAGGAATGTCGAGTCGGGAGAAGACCCCTGGGATTGGAGCGTTGACAAATCCCTGAGTGACGATGTCTATGAGTTGGCCGCCTTAGGAATGCCCTTCGCTCCGGACGATCCCAGAAGCAGGGTCGTCATGATTGACGGGACTGGCGCACGGGGAATGACTGACAATGAGATAAAAGGCCTGCTGGATGGCTTCGGTGTCGTCATGGATTCCGATGCATGGACTCTGATTAAGGATAGAGGCCTTCTTGAAGGCTACGAGACTTGTCCGGATCCAACGGGAGACGCCGGAGATTACGACAATCCGTCTATCACTAAAGGAGCCCGCTACAGCGATGCCCTGTCAAGGATGGCCTTCTTCTCCAAAGGAGGACGCAAGGTTGTCAGGGTAAGGTCTTTCAAGCCCACGCTGACATCCGGAGGGGACTTTAACGGGGCTTTCAGGCTTGCTTTGACAAGGGCATTTGACTGGGCATCCGGACAGACGCTTCCCGCCATCTTGGAGAGCATGGCCCAGGTCGCCCTCGTCTCGAGGACAGACGACTTTGGAAGGCTCCGCTCCGTAGCCTTGATGAACTGCGGAATATCCCATGAGGACAGTTACACTATCCGCTTGAGACCCGGAACGGCCGGTCCCGATCCGACCTTCGTGTGGAAAAGGCAAGGGCATGAGGACCAGATTCTTAAGCCACTAAAGGATGATTCCGGCTACATTCTCCAAATCCCAGGCCTGGACGGATGGGAATTTGGCTGGGTCGCCGTCCAAAGAAAGGAAGGCGAAGAATCCTGTACCGCTGAGGGAGAGGTCCTGCCAATCATGGCATGGCACAGCATACCGACTAACGAATTCACACTGGGAAGGTTCCAGGAACTCTCCGAAGCCGGATTCAATGTCAATTTCTCTTTCATGTATAATCTTCAGGACGCGCTGAAAGCCCTGGACCTGGGCCAGAAGACCGGGGTAAAGATCATGTTCATGTGCAATGAGCTGAACTCGAATCCCGACAGCACGGCCGCCCTGGTCAAGGATCATCCGGCCTTGTGGGGATATTTCCTTAGAGATGAACCTTGGTGCAAGGATTTTCCAGGTCTGGCCAGCTGGGCTAGAAAGATAGAGAAAGGTGATCCGGACCATCCGATGTACCTCAACCTCTTTCCCAACGCCATCGACTGCCCGACTATTGGTGCGAAAGACTACCGGGACTATGTCCAGCGCTTTATCTCAGAGGTCTCTCTCCCCCTCCTGTCTTTTGACCACTACCCTGTCAAGAATGACGGGCTCCATGACGAATGGTATGAGAATCTGGAGATTATCCGTGATGAGGCACTGAAAAACAATCTCCCCTTCTGGGCTTTCGCCATGTGTGTGCCACACTGGCATTATCCGACCCCAAGGCCGCAGGACTTAAGGCTTGAGATGTACACCAACCTGGCATACGGAGCTTCCGGCGTGCAATATTTCACCTATTGGACTCCAGGTCCAGGAAGTGATTTCGATTATCATGACGGCCCGATAACCAACGATGGCAAAAGGACTGCCATGTACGGGTACGTCAAGGCTCTCAACAATGAGCTTCAGGCAAGAGCCGGAGTGTTTGTGGGATCGACAGTTGAAGATGTAAGCTTCACTGGCACAGCGATTCCCGAGGGAGTGTCCATGATGGACACACATGGAGGAAGGCTGCTGGTCTCCCAGCTGGTAAAAGGAGAAAAGAGATTCCTGGTGATTGTCAGCACCAGCATTGAGGAAGATGTCTTGCTGGACATCGCATTCAAGAAGGATGTCTCGGCAGTTGACAGGGATGGCAGGTATGTCCCGGCCGGAAAGGATCCGCGCACTATCCGGATTCATCCCGGAGACGAACTGATATTCAGGATAAAATAAAAAGACATGATAAAGATGCGACTGATCAAACCGGTCTTGGCCATTATGGCCGCCTCACTACTGCTCGCTTCATGTGCGGGATCAAAAGGCAAAGCTGAGATACCGATCCTCGCCTGGTACAGCATCCCGGCGCAATACGCCTCGGAAGAGACTTACCAGGACCTGGCGGATGCCGGATTCACAATCAACTTCTCCCACCTGACAGACTTGAATGACGCCCTGAAAGCACTCGATCTCGGTCAGAAGGCAGGAGTGAAGATCATGTTCACCTGCACCCAGCTTTCCTCAGATCCGGAAGAGATCGTGAAAAAGGTGAAAGACCATCCGGCCCTTTTCGGCTATTTCCTTAGGGATGAGCCAGCGGCGTCGGACTTCCCTGGCCTCGCCGCTTGGGCGAAAAGGATCCGAGCTGTGGATGACACCCACCCGATTTACCTCAATCTGTTCCCCAACTATGCCCCGGAGCATATTCTCGGATGCACTTATGAGGAATATGTCCACAGATTCGTGGAGGAGGTAGGGCTCCCGATGCTCTCGTTTGACTATTACCCTGTGACTGTCGAAGGTGTCAGGGAGTCTTGGTGGAGCAACCTCGAGGTTATCGCCAAGGAAGCGAAAGAGGCAGATGTCCCGTTCTGGGCATTCGCTCTCTCCACCGCACATTTCCCCTACCCGGTCGCCACGATCCAGTCACT
>ONUG01000048.1 GCA_900320965.1 uncultured Bacteroidales bacterium
CTTAAAGGGTGGATTTAACACCATGCGCCAGAACATCCACCTGATCTCCAACACATCCTCTATCTCTCCGATGGACACTTGGAAACTTTCCGACGCGGACATAAAGCCGACAAAGGGCTGGCAGGGAGCCGCCGGACTCTACTGGACCGATCTCAGTTCTGGAATGGATCTTTCCGGCGAGATTTACTACAAAAAGACATCCAATCATCTTGACTATAAGACGGGGGCAGTCCTTTCCATGAATGAGAACCTCGCGAGAGATCTTGTGCCGGTCAACTCCCGTTCCTACGGAATCGAGTTGATGGCCAAGAAGACCACCGGAAAACTGACGGGATGGATATCCTACAGTTATTCCAGGGCCATGTTCAAGGAGATGTTCGACCGCGGGGCGGAGACCATCGCCCATGGCGGCTGGTACAACGCCCCTTACGACAAGCCCCACGAGATCAAATTGGTAAGCAACATAGCCATCACCCATCGCTACAGCATCTCTGTCAACATGGACTATTCCACAGGCCGTCCGGTGACAGTGCCCGTGGGCTCTTACATGTACAAGGGAGTGTGGCGTTTGGCTTATTCAGAGCGTAACTCACACCGAATTCCGGATTATTTCCGCACGGATGTGGCGTTCAATGTGGATCCAGGCCACTATCTGCTCGCCAATTTCCACGGTACCTTCACTATCGGAGTGTACAATGTGACGGCTCGCAAGAACCCTTATTCAGTGTTCTTCGAAACGACCACCATGGGAAGACCACTTGGGCGGATGCTCTCTGTCTTCGCTGTCCCGATTCCTTATGTCAACCTCAACTTGCTATTCTAAGATGAAAAAGTTTTTGTCAATATTAGTGTTCACCGCCGCGGCCCTTTCGTCTTGCATTTATCCATACGACACTGATTTGAAAGGGGTTAAGGACACCATCGTGGTCCTTGAGGGAGAGATTTTAGTGGGAGGTGTCTCCACTATGAGAATCTCCAGCGTGAATTCATTCTCCGAAAGCATTTTCCATCATGAAGTTCGGGGAATGGCCACCGTTGAGGATGACCAAGGCAATATTTATTCGAGCAACTCTAAGGTCCCCAGGTCCTTAGTCTCCATTCCGATGGAAGACGCCCCGTCTGACCGGAAGTACCGCTTTCGTGTCACCGTGGACGGGACCGCCTATTACAGCGACTGGCTTGACCCGCTGGAACCTCCTGTGATCGAAGAGGTTAAGGCGGGACTCTCCGCTGACTCTACCAGAGTTGAGATCACCACCACATTGGACGGTGGGGTTGATGCTTCTGGCTACATAGGCATAACCTACGACGAGACTTGGGAATTTCATGCGGACTACATGTGCCGCTATGAGTTGGACACACTTAAGTGGCGGATAAACGAAAGGTTCCTCGACTATCCTAACTACTGGTGCTGGCGTTCCAATTCCCTCATCGGGATGATTCTGGTGGATTACACCGAGATCGATGGCAATAGGGTCGTCTCTTATCCTGTCCAGGCTTTCCCGAGGTACAATAACCGCAATCATCGCAAGTACTCCATTGAAGTCCATGCTGTCACCCTTTCCAATGAGGCCTACAAGTACATCAAGAACTTGAACGACAACACAAATACATCCGGGACCCTTTTCTCACCCAATCCAGGTGAGATGCCCAGCAACCTCTATTGCTTGACAAATCCGGACAAGAGTGTCATGGGCTATGTCACGGCTTCGAAAGTCGCGTCTCAGAGGATATTCATGGATTCTCAATACCACACCCCGACCTTGCCACCCGAAGGCTATCTTTTCATCTCCGAGGACTACAAGCATGACTATGAGTTCGGCTACTATCCGGTTGACTTCATGAGCCTGCCTCGCGGAGAAGAGGGTGCGTACATCTCCGGTATTTATTGGGGACCGATGAGATGCATTGATTGCATCGCCGCCGGTGGAACTAAAGAAAAACCTGACTTTTGGCAATGATGAAAAAGAATCTCTCAACATTTTTTATCGCCCTTTTGGCGGTGGTGTCCCTCCGAGGGGCTGAAATGCCGGTTGAAAGGTTGTTTGTCTCCACAGACCGGGAAGCCTACATAGCGGGCGACAATGTGTGGTGTTCTCTTTTCTGCCTTGACGGGGAAGGGAAGCGATCATCTCAGAGCGCTGTCTCCTACCTTGAGCTGATTTCGGCTGAGGGAACTGTCGTGGAGGCCAAGATTGGCCTTCTGGATGGTCGTGGGGCCGGCAGTTTCCGGATTCCGGTCTCAGTGCCGACAGGTGTGTATCGCCTCATCGCCTACACATCCGCGAATGTCAATGAAGAAGGCACACCATGGATGGCCGGATCCAGGATCCTCACCATATTCAACACCCTCTCGACAGACAGGGTCAAAGGCGGTTACAAGATTGTGGATGACGCCACCTACAATTCGATGAGCAGAGCGGCCCAACCCTCTGCCGGCGGTCTGGTGTTCAACTCGACGGCCCGTGTCCGGAAAGGCGCCGATGTGGGGATCCTGATCCAGAATGGCGGTCCGATGGCCGACTTGTCGTTTTCGATCTATCACGAGGATGCCGTTGTTCCCGCGCCGCAGGACAATTCCATCGCCTCTTTCCTCGGTTCTCTACCAGAGAGCGCTCATCCCAAATTCACTGGGAACAGGCCTTTGGAATATGATGGCGAAATCATATCAGCCCGCATCTCCGGCAAGGTTGCGGATGAGTCTGAGTTCTCCGTCGCCACGCTATCATCGGCGGGAGCGCCGTCCAATCTTTACATCGGAGTCACTGACAATGACAGGGTCAGATTTATGACCAATAATATCTACGGCGATCGGGAGATTGTCTGCGAAGTATCCATGCTGGATGACGAGAAAGGTGTGATCGAGTTCGAGAATCCTTTCATTTACCCTTCTCCTGGAGAGTTGCCCAAGGTAACGTTGAACAAGAGCCAATACGGGGATATCGCTGCCAGGAAGATAGCCCTTCGGGCCGAGAGGCCGCTCAGGCTCGACACTCTGACAACGATGTTAAGGCATAGGGAAGACCTTCTTCTGGAGAGTTCTCCGCTGAGGCGTTTCCATCTTGACGACTACAACCGTTTCCCTTCGGTGAAGGAAATCCTTGTCGAGATCATCCCGATTTTGAATCTTCACAGGGAGAACGGGAAGTACTCCATGAGGATCACTGTGACAGACGGTACCGAAGCCTACCGTACCAGGGTTGGCAACCTTCTCGTCATGATGGACGGAGTCGTGCTGACCGACCTTGACATGTTACTTGGTTTCGATGCCATGTTGATCGAGGATGTGGATGTGTATCAGCAGGCTGTAGTCTGTGGGCAAGTGTCATATTCAGGAATAGCCAATTTCATCACTAAGAAGAATTATGTGACAGCCCTTACCTTCCCGGCGAATGTCAGGGTGGTGGACTTCAAGGGAGTGTCTTATCCTGTCGCTTATTATGGGGAAGTTCCTGAAGGTGAGGGAGATGACCTTAGGCAGACGCTTTATTGGGATCCTTCTATGAGGATTGAGGCCGGTGGTCAGAAAAGGGTCAAATTCCACGCTCCGGGATATGCCGGACGTTTCCGGGCTGTCGCCGAGGGCATAGCGGCAGACGGAACCCCTGTTCATCATGAGTGGACTTTTGAAGTGGAATAGATAGCAAAGTATTGCATTTGTGTTTTTTTGTTAATATGAGATCAAAATTATTCCTTTATTCTATTGCCACCGTTGCCATTCTGGCCTCCTGTGGCCCCAAGGCGCGCCTTGGCAAGACGAGAGTCGCCGATGAACCGGCGGACGGCGGCAACTTCACGGAGAAGACATTCCCCGTGGTGTACAAAGTCATTCCAGACGCTCAGGTAACGCTTCGTTTTTATGATGCCCTTCCCGATGTGCCTTACATCTCAGTCGCTGATTTCCAGTCGATTGTTCTTCCTGGGTCGACCATGACCGTGAGCCATACGGGAGTTGGGGAATATACCCTTGCCAACGCCGACGCCTCCGCGGTCGTCAACATCAACACTGATGTGTTCGCTTCGGAGGATTTCGAGGCATTCACCAACCAGATGGGACTCCTTCAGCCCGGGATGGCCAATGTCTATTATGATGGAATGCCTTTCGTCCGTTATAAGAGCGTGACTTACACTCCCTCTAAAGTCACTACGACCCTGGACATGGGTAAGTACGGGATTGACATCCATGCTGACGGCAAGGGAGCGGTCTATTTCCCGTTCGCCACATTGGCCGACATGTACACCGACCTCTTTTATCACCACACCGGTTTCAACGGTGAGAAAGTCGTGGTCAACACGTCCGTCAATGAGGTCAGCCTTGCCGAGATTGATTCCACTTATAATGAGCCGCTTCTGAGCAAGAAGGTTCGTTCTGAGTCCATGGCAACCTTCAATTACAAGGAGCTTTGCTTTGCCATGGATCATTTCTATGGTTTTCCTGGCAGGATCAAGTACAATGCCCAGCTCAAGGAAAAGGGACTTGACAAAGTCCTGGAGGAAGATGTGGAGAGCGGCCCTGAGATCAAGCAACTGCTTCTCTCAACCTCTATGGGAGACTATTTCACCGGGATGCTGGGACTCTTAGCCATCTATTTTGACGGGCACACTTCGATGGATATCTTGTCGCCCGCTATCGGGGAAAACCGGGAGAAGTACAAGGACTTGCTTGCGGAGTACACCCGCAGCCAGATGGCTCACATGGGTCTCCAAGGGTTGATTATGGAAGCGGTCGCTCCGATGATGAGCATGATTCAGACAAGCGTGGTTGTCGCCAAACAGCGCCCTGAGGCATACGGAAAGGGTGTCACCTATTTCAAGAAAGGCAACACGGCGGTCTGCGTCTTTGACTCCTTCAATAGCCGCAATGAGAAAGCCTGGAAGGACTATTATGCGGGAACCGGTCCCATGCCGACAATCGAGAACGCCCCTGGGGATGATATGGTCATATTCCTGGACGCATTGAAGAAGGCTGACGCTGACCCTGAAGTCGAAAATCTTATCATTGACATAACGGCTAACGGTGGCGGTTCCGCGGACATCGTCATGGCCATGACCTCGCTGATTCTGGACAAGAGCTACATCAGCCAGGACAATGCCCTGACCGGCCAGAGGGCCATTGTGGAATATGAGGTGGATCGCAATTTCGACGGAGTATTTGACGAGAAGGACAAGGATGTCCATTACGACCTTAATTTCGCCGTCTTGACCTCAGGAATGTCATTCTCCTGCGGAAACTTGTTCCCTTCCATGCTTAAGGACAACGGTGTCCCGGTGATGGGAGAGACGTCCGGAGGCGGCTCCTGCGCCATCCAGGCCATGTGTACCGCAGACGGGTTCTGCTTCCAGATCTCATCCTTCAGGGCCAGGCTCAACACCCTCGCTGGGGAGAATATTGATGAGGGAATAACCCCGGATCTCCCTATCGCGACTAGGGCTGCCCAAGTGGAAGTCTCTGAGGAAGAGGCGGTTCCGTCTGTAGACTTCTCCAAGTACTTCGATGTTGATTATCTCACCAAACTGCTCTCTGAATACAAGAAATAAAACTATTTTATCGCCAGTTTGATTATCGCGGCACTGTGAGGAGGAAGGACAGTCTTTATGTCCTTCCTCTTCGCTATTACTTCAAGTTGTGATCTCTCGAAGTAGCTGTGTGGGGTGACATCTTCTGAGGAATAGAGGGTCGCCTCAAGGACTTTACCCTTGAGATTGAAGCGGAATTCCCGGTCGGTGTCGTAGGACGCGTTGACGAGGGTGATCGTGAGAACCCCGTCCTTTATGGTCGCCACGGTGGAATAGTCATCATTGTCGGAGACCTTGCAGACCCGTCCGTCCTGATGGGCTTTCATCATCTCGAAGATCTGGCCGTTGGCCGTCAGGCGGCTGCCCTCGGGTGTTATCAGGATGGCTCCTTCGCCCACAGGCTGGAAATAACAGACGATAGGGATGTCGAGGGCGGAACTTTCGGAAATATAAAAATGCATTGTCCTGGCGGCATAGATCCCTTCAGTGACGCTTGAAGGCCGGTACCAGGAATACCACTGGTTCCACTCGTCAAATGAGATGTGGAGTTTCTTTCCGGTAGCGTCAAGGCTTTCCCTCATCCGTTTGGCCTGGTTGATATTCCCCTGGAAAGAAGAAACCGTCTCCTCATAGGACATTTTTATGTCTTCAGGAGTTGTGAAGCTCCTGCTGCCTCCGGCGTAGTGGTGGAGGGATATGTATCTCACTTTGTCCGCCAAGGGCGCCGCTGAATAAGTCGCCCAGTTGTCATTGGGGTACGGTCCGGAAGAGCAGAGTTCCAGATCCGGGGTGACCTTCAACATGGCGTCGGCATGTTTTCCGGCGAGCTCAGCGTAGCCTTCGGGACCGCTGGGACCTTCCATGTGGCCATATCCCATCTCATTCCCCAAAGACCAGAATTTCACATTGTACGGCTCCCTGTGGCCTCTTTGGATCCTTATTTTGCCATATTCGGAGTCCTCTCCGCCATTGCAATACTCTACCCATTGGGCGCTTTCCTCCGGTGAGCTCCATGCCAGGTTGATGGTGATCATGGGCTCCGCTCCGACTTCCCGGCAGAGGGCGATGAAGTCGTCAGTGTCGATCTCATGAAGATCGAATCCGTAAGTGTAGGGCTGGGTCTCTATCTCTGTGGCAGCTTGCAGCGGACCTCTTTGGTCCACAGGAAGAAGCCCGTCTTTCCAACGGTATTCTCCGGCGAAATTGCCGCCGGGCCAGCGCATCAACCTCGGACCTATGGCTTTAAGATCAGCAATGACATCGGTTCTCATCCCATGGAAATTGTCTTCGGGCATCATCGAGACAGATCCGAAGACAACTTGCGCTTTCTTAGTGAAAGTAAGCCTGAGGCACCCCTCCTTGTCTGTCGCTGAGGGAGTTAGAACCATCTCATTTACAGGCCATTCGCCTTCTGGATCGAGGTTTATGGTCTTTGATGCCAGGATTTTGTTCCCGGAGCGGTCCGTCAGCTCGACCTTCAAGGGCAAAGGGGTGTTTACGTCTGTCACAATCCTGATCTCGTATTTTTTACCCTCGATAAGATAGAGCCCTCCTTGAAAGATTCCGGCGAGCTGACCATCAATAAGATTCTGCACGGTCTGGGACCTGAGCTCGTTGTTTCTTCGCATCTGAGGGTTACCAATGTGCTTTGTGTAGACGGCTCCGTCGTGAAGGAAAAGGGTCTTTTCCCCGATCCCGGTCCATTCGGCGGCGACACCTTCATTCTTGGATGGCTTTCCGGCGAATTTACGGTTCCGGATCATCTGGGCACTAAGACCGCCATTGACAGCGGCCCTGGTGTGCTCAAGGTTATGCCCGAACACGTAGGGTGACAGTTCAGAGGTGGTGTTGATGTCGATTATTTGAGCGTTGGCGCTTTGGAAACAAATGGCGGCCGCCGCCACGAGGAGTATTATTCTTTTCATATCTCAAATTTAACGATAAAAAACTTATCTTTGTCATGATTTGATAAACCCTTTTATGGATATGAGCATAAAAAGATTTCTCATGGCCGCCTCGGCCATTTTCCTTTCATGTGTGTCTGTCTTTTCACAAGACGAGAGGAATCCCATCATCACCGCCTCGATGAATAAACTGGAGTACAGCCACAAGACCCCCGACAGGCGGGCAGGGGCTGTCATCGGTGAGATCGCTACTGCCGTCCTCACCGGTCAGACGACCAAGGAGATGGAAGGCTACCAGGATGCGGTTCGCTCCGCTATCATCAAGGGTATGTCGGATGCTTATCGCCTTCGGGTGGTGGACGGCCTGCTGACAAAGGATGAGGTTGAGAGTCCCGGATCGATCTATGTCGACGCCAACCTGGCCAACATCACCACGACCACGAAAAATGAGGTCGTCGAATACGAGGAGAAAAAGAAGGATGGAGAGAGAGTCAAGAAAACCCGTACCGACGTCTATTACAGGGCGTTGCTTTCTGTGACCCTCCACGTGAAAGATGCCATGACCGACGTTGTTCTTGCCAGCCCTTCGTTCAGCATTACCGAGTCGGACATGTCTTGGGTCAACTCCGCCCAGAAAGCTCTTGACAACGCCATGGCGAGGCTTTCCCGTCTCGTGACCAAATACTTTGACAAGATGTACCCGCTCACATGCCAGATCATCGACCGCGGAGGCATCAAGAAAGACAAGCAAAAGCAGGTCTACATTGACCTGGGTGCTGCTCATGGCCTGAAACTCGGCCAGACCCTCGCGATCTACACCACGAGACTGATCGGAGGGAAAGAAGCCCGCAACCAGGTGGCGAGACTCCGGGTCAAGGAGATTGAAGGAGACGAAGTCAGCCTATGCAAGGTCTTGTCTGGCGGCAGGGATCTTAAGACTGCCCTGGATGAAGGACTTGAGTTAATTGTCGAAACTGATAAATAGGCTTTATGCGTTTACTTGTTTTAGCTGTAGCCATCCTCTCCGGATTCTCTTTTGGGGATCGTGTCTCACCAAGCGGCAATGAATGGCAGTCTCCTGGAGAACTGTCTCTGAATAAGGAACTTCCGCACGCTTGGTTCTTTTCCTTCACCGATGTTGAGTCTGCCAGGAAAGTTCTTCCGGAGAACAGCTCGTTGTGGATGAGTCTTAATGGTGACTGGAAGTTCAATTGGGCTCCGGATCCCGACAGTCGTCCGGTGGATTTCTACAAGAATGACTTCGACGACTCTTCATGGGACCTTATTCCCGTGCCCTCCAACTGGAATGTCGTGGGAATAGGCAAGGATGGAAGCCAAAAGTACGGAATGCCGCTATACGTCAATATCGGAGTGCCGTGGTTTACGGAACTCAAGCCTGGCGACTGGAGACTCGGGGTCATGCGTGAACCTCCAGAGGACTGGATGACTTTTAAAGCGAGAAACGAGGTGGGCTCTTACCGTCGTTCTTTTGAGGTTCCCAAAGGTTGGGACGGCAAACGGATATTCATCAATTTCGACGGAGTCGACTCTTTCTTCTACCTCTGGATCAACGGGAAATATGTCGGTTTCTCGAAAAATTCCCGTAATCTGGCCCAGTTCGATATAACAGATTATCTTGTCTCCGGGTCCAACACTCTGGCAGTCGAAGTCTACCGCCATTCTGACGGAGGCAACCTTGAGGCACAGGACATGTTCCGTCTTCCTGGAATATTCCGTACTGTCGCCCTCGAGGCGAAGCCCGAGGTTTCTGTGAGGGACATAAAGGTCACTCCGTCAATGACTTCCCTGAAGGTCGATGCTTCAGTCATTGACCTTTCTTCCTCGGTCCCTGAGCGGAGTCGAAGGGCTGGCCTCTCCATCACCTACCGCCTCTACGAGAATGTCCTGTACTCGGACGAGAACACCCTCGTCGCCGAATTCCCGGCCCAGAAAGAATCCTGCGTCCTGGACTATCCCGACGCCAAGCCTTGGTCCGCCGAGGCTCCCCACCGTTATACACTCGTAGGAGAACTTAAGGACGCATCCGGAAAGACTCTTGACATATTCTCTACGATTGTCGGATTCCGTGAGGTATGCATCAAGGACACTCCGGCTGATGAGGATGAGTTTGGGCTGGCCGGGAAGTATTTCTATCTCAATGGAAAACCCGTGAAGCTTCGCGGAGTCAACCGCCACGAGACAGAGCCTTCCATGGGACATGCGATTACCCGTGAGGTCATGGAAGAGGACATCCGCCTTATGAAAAGAGCGAATGTCAACCATGTCCGTAACTCACACTACACAGACGATCCTTACTGGTACTATCTCTGCGACAAGTACGGCATTTATCTGATGGACGAGGCTAATATCGAGAGCCACCATTACCGCTATGGCGAGGCGTCATTGTCTCATCCCATCGAGTGGAAAGACGCTCATGTGGCCAGAATGGTCGAGATGGTCTCCTCCAACTACAACCATCCCAGCATCCTGATTTGGAGCATGGGTAATGAGGCTGGTCCGGGAAAGAATTTTGAATATGTCTATGACGCTGCCAGGGCTCTGGATCCCATGCGGCCAATCCAATACGAGCGTAACAATGACATATCCGACATCGGCTGCAGCCAGTATCCTGGAGTGAAATGGGTGCAGTGGGTTGCTAAAGGAATCAGTGATGTGAAGTACCCTTACCATATCAATGAGTTTGCCCATTCGATGGGAAATGCTCTTGGAAATTTCGCACAGTACTGGCAATCAATAGATTCCACCAACTTTTTCATGGGCGGAGCCATCTGGGACTGGGTTGACCAGTCGCTTTGGAACTACACCAAGGATGGCAAATCTTACCTCGCTTCCGGTGGTAATTTCGGGGATATTCCTAACGATGGACAGTTCGTGATGAACGGAGTTCTTAATGGCGACCGCTCTCCGAAGCCCCAGTACTGGGAGGTCAAAAAGGTCTACCAGAATCTCTACACCTCATTATCAGAATTTTCCGGGGAATCGGCCAAGATCTGCCTTTTCAACAGGAACTACTATGAGCCTTGCTCCTACGACGCCCGTTGGACCCTCATCGCTGACGGGAAGCCTGTTAAAAGCGGCTCGTTTGAAGCCGACGGGATTGGTCCCCGAGAGAAAGTGATCCGGGAAATTCCTCTCGGGAAGATGCCTGAAGACAAGGAGTGTTACTTGAATGTGAGTTACACTTTAAAAGACAATATGTTCTGGGCTGACAAAGGCTACGAGGCCTGCAAGGACCAGATGTACCTTTCCCCTGTAAACGCCTCCCCTGCCATCCTGAGCGAAGCGAAGGATCTCGACAAAGCGAAGGATCTCAAGGGCAGGGCCCCGAAGCACTTCACCGACCAGGTCTCTGGCAACCTTGTCGTCAAGGGGCGTCGTTTTGTCGCTGAATTTGACCCATCCACAGGGACTCTCGCATCGCTTAAATATCGTCGGAAAGATGTCATTGTACCTGGGGAAGGTCCCCGTCTGAACGCTTTCAGGGCCATCGTCAACAACGACGGCTGGGCCTACCGGAACTGGTTTGAGCAGGGACTCCATAACCTTGTCCACAAGGCTTCAGGGATGACTGTGACTGAGGAAAACGGACTTGTCCGCATCGGGTTTGAGGTGATTTCCAAGGCTCCTAACGGGGCTCATCTCAATGGAAACACGGCATCTCCGTCTTGTGAGATCGTGGAGGATACTGACAGTCTCAATGTGATGACTTTCACCTCCCATGTCGAGTGGACAGTGGACAGGAAAGGTACCGTGTCAATGCGCTCGAAGATCACATCCGACAAGCCAGAGATTCCTCTGGCGCGTCTTGGCTACGTGATGAAGATGCCCTCCGCCCTTTCTGAATTCTCTTATTACGGCCGCGGCCCGGTTGAGAATTACTCCGACCGTTACACCAACGCCTTTGTGGGAATATATTCAGGGCCTGTGGCTGATCAGTTCCAGAACTACACCAAGCCTCAGGATATGGCGAATCATGAGCAGGTCCGTTGGGCCTCTTTATCCGGCCGTCGTGGCAAGGGAGTGACATTTGAAGCTCTTGACAACAGCTTGAAGTCTTCTGATTCCGGCCGTCCGGTGATGTCTGTCAGTGCCCTTCCTTACTCCGCTCTGGATCTTCTCCTCGCACCTCATCAGTGTGATCTCCCGGTTCCAGGTGACACTTGGCTCTGCCTCGATGCTGCCGATTCCGGTTTGGGTGGCAATAGCTGCGGTCCCAGCCCTCTTCAGGAGGACAGGGTCTTCTCCGATGCCACCTTCGGCTTCACCATCCACCGGAGATAAGCGGGTTTGTGCAGGTTTTTCCTGTTATGTAACTGATTGATAATTAAGTAATAAACGCATTTAGCGGTCTTGATTTCAAGACCGCTAAATCATTTAATCCACGCAGTATTAACTATTTCCATAACAGGTCTGACGTGTCGTCCTGAAGTAGATTTAGACAAGACAGTTTGAAATACCAGGTCATCTAAGCAGCCATTTCCATAATGGAATAATCTCTATTTCCTTTCCGCTCTCGGTCTTATGGATACGATCCTCATCATAGGTGACGATGATCATGCGGTCCAGCGGATGAACCTTATCCAATGAGACAAGGGCATTGATTTCCCTGTCGAATGTTGTGATGTCTTTTGAGGTGGAATAGCAGGCTTGAATACCTGTTTTCTCTTCCGGAAGATAAAAATCCACTTCCACATTCTTATTCCAGAACCATAATTGCTCCTCGTTGTATCTAGCATGAAGATCAATGGCGCACAGATTCTCCAGCAATGCGGTGTCCGGATCGCTTAGAAACAGGTGAAGCAGGCCATTGTCAACAAAGTAATGCTTCTTGACAGTTTCCTTTTCAGTGAATTTTGAGGCGTAGTTGTCCAAAGAAAAAACGAGGAAAGCTTCCTTGGCGAATTCAACATACTCTATGACGGAGGTGGGGTTGGTATTAACTCCGGTAGATTTCACAAGATTTGAGATCCGGTTATACGCCACCGGATGCTTGACGGTTTCCGCCAGGCGTTTATAAGTGAGCCTGACGGCCATCTCGTTCTTCAGTTTATGTCGCTGGATGATATCGCCGAGAAGGATCTTTTCATACAACTGACTCAACCACTTGCGCTTATTCTTGTAAAGCATCAGCTCCGGAAAACCGCCCCACGCAAAATACTCATTGAAAAGCAGGGCGACTTCATTTCGCTTCTTTCCGAATTCCCAGTTTTTGTCCAACTCTATTCCTTTAGCCCCTAGGAATTCCTTGAACGAATAAGGATACACGCTTTCGTCCAGATACCGGTTTCCAAGGACGGTTGCCATGTCCTTGCTGAGCATCTTGGCATTGCTTCCGGTTATCATCACCTTGTATCTCTGATTAGCGAGGCGTCTTGCGAAATGCTCCCAACCATCGATATTCTGTATCTCGTCCAGGAGCATAACCGGCTTATGCGGATACATAGACGCATAAGCCTGAAGGATTTCGTCCAACTCCTGTGCGGTTATTACACCATAAAGTCTCTCATCGTCAAAGTTGACATAGAGCATTTCTTCCAAAGAATACCCATCCTTTATCAAATCAAGGGCATACTGGTACAACATATATGACTTCCCAGCGTGACGAACGCCGGTTAACACATATCTTCCATTCTCTTCGAACGTGTGCGGGCGCTTGTACAACTCTGGTCGAACGCTCGCTATTTCCTCCTGTCCCTCACGAATGATGCTGCGCAATACATCTTTATCCATTATTTCTTACTTTGTATTGCCACAAAGATATGTTTTTTTAATTGACAATTGAAAAATATTTACAGATTTTTCAATTTTGGGCAAAAAAATCACCACGGTGGATGGGCCTTATTTTATCGCATGGCGGATTCGTCCAGGCGAGTCAGCTGCATCGACTCGGTTGAGAGGCCGCTCCTCCAGGACAGGTACCCCGGGAAGAAATCGTTGAACATTGAAGCC
>ONUG01000097.1 GCA_900320965.1 uncultured Bacteroidales bacterium
AGAGTTTGGCTCCATTGTTTACGCCGATCTTTTCCGGCAGTAGTAGCCCTGGGCCGTCTCAATCGGGTAATACATTCCGATCCTGCCGGTCCAGCGGCTGCCGCGAAGCATGTAGGCACACCTGCCGAAGATCTCGGAATAATGAGGGAAGTCTTCGCCAAGCCTGTCCGCTGTAAGGTAGGAATTGATGTGGTTGATTCCCGCCCTGAAGATAAGGTCCATGGTGCCTCTCTCTTCGGCGAAAGTGAAATCTTCCTTCCTGTCACCGGTCACGATGGGGCATATCTCAACCATCACCCGGTCAGTCTTGCCGGTCATCCTGGCGGCACCTCCCACATAGCGAGGTGCGAGAGCATAGTCGGTGTCGGAGAATTTGTAGGCTTCCACATCCCCGGTGAGCATGTCCACGCCCGGATAGTCGAAAGTCTTCAGTTGCTGGATAAGGTTGCCGTATAGGGGAGTGTGCATGGCGAGTCCCTCCTCGAGGAGGCAGTGGCCCGAGAATGCGATCCCGTGAGCGGCACACCATTTCTCAATCTGGTCGAAATAGGCCTCGTTGACGAGCTGGGACACTGTCTTCCAGAAGCGGACCTTCCCTTCATAGAACCGCTCTTCTCGTGAGAACAAGATGGGAATATCCTTCCACAGTTCCCGGCCATGCATCTTAAGATATTTCTCCGGAAGTTCCTCAGTCCAAGGCAAACAGGTCCATGGCATGGGGACGCCGCAGTTCACATAGCCCGACATCAGGCTCGGCTCATCGGTAAAGACAGCCTCGAACTCCCCAAAGCCCTTTGTCTTTTCGAAGTACCGGTCGTAGGTGCAGCGTATGAAAGCCGCCACGGCCTTTTTGTCCATAAGGTTCGGGTAGTGCCTGGGACCCCATCCGCAATTCTGGGCGTGGCTGCCCTCGAACACCGGACGGACGACATAGACCTTGTCCGCTCCTTCTGCCCTGTCAGCGATGAAAGGGACGGGTGAGCCGTCGTCCCGGCAGGCGAATATTATCTTTTCGAATAAGTTTGGCCTGTTCCAGACCGTTCCCTTGCCTTCTGCTCTGAGTTCGATGAATCCCCTGGCCTCATATTCAGGATGCCCGAGCAAGGTGAGCCCGTTAGCTGAGGCGCTGGGGTAGCCGCACTCATCGTAGAGCCAAAGCCCCATGCCCCTTTTCTTCACTTTTTTGATCACCTCGTCGAGGTGGGCGAAGTCCGCGTCATTCCCAAGGTAGAAGTTCTTGTCGGACTGCCCGTTATGCCATTCGGCGTTAGTGACGATCCCGCCAAAGCCAGCAGCCTGCAGCTTGTTGAGTATAACGTCAACATCTCCCTGCGTGCTGTGCTGGAGCATGTAGATCTTGTCTTCGTTAGTCGGATTGGCGAACCTGTCCTTGTCGATGGTCGTTCGTGTCTGAGCGAGAGTCCCGCAAAAACCAAATACAAGAAGTAGTGAAGTGATCAGTAAGTGTCTCATGAAAGCGAATTTAAGGAAATTATTCGTATCTTTGATAACATTAGAAGACTATTAAACAACCAATCATGAAGAGAACCATTTTATTATTTCTCTGCCTGGCGATGGCTCTGGCAAGTGTCAGCCTTAACGCGCAGAAAAAGAAGACTTACGATGTGGCCGCTTACCTTTATCCGGCTTATGCCTACGGAGATCCTCGTCTGAGGCCTTTCTGGCCCATGGGCATGGGCGAATGGGAGACTGTGATGACCATGCAAAAACGCAATCCTGGCCACTACTGGGACCGCAAGCCCCTTTGGGGACCTGTCAATGAGGCTGATCCGGCTGTGATGGAGATGGAGATTGAACAGGCCACCCGCCATGGCGTCAATGTGTTTATCTTCGACTGGTACTGGTTCGATGGCCGTCCTTTTATGGAAACGACCCTGACCGACGGTTTCCTGAAGGCTCCGAACAAAGATAAGATGAAATTCTACCTGATGTGGGCCAATCATAATGTGGAGAACTATTGGGACACCAGGATTTCCAAGTATGGTGGTGAGAACATCATCTGGAGAGGCGGTGTGGACCGTGACGAGTTCGAGAAGATCTGCAAAAGGAACATCGAGATGTTCTTCAAGCAGCCTAACTACTATAAGATTGACGGCAAGCCCGTGTTCATGATCTATGAGGTCACGACCTTCATCGAGGGCATCGGTGGGGTTGACGCCGCTATCGACGCTTTGAAGTGGTTCCGCAAGGAAGTCAAGAAAGCTGGCTTCCCTGATCTCGAGCTCCAGTTCACAATGTGGAACTCCCAGTTCAATTACAGCGGCGTGGATGCCGCCAAGGCCAGCACCGAGAGCCCCCGTGACGCTTTCATCCGCCGTCTGGGATTCAACAGCATGTCACACTACCAGTTCTGCCACTTCGCCAATGTGGACCAGGACTACGAGAAGGTGCTTGAAGAGGTCTATCCCGAGTGGGACAGGCTTGAGAAAGAGTTCACCATTCCTTATTATCCCCACATAAGCATAGGTTGGGACAACAGTCCCCGTACGGGTAAGAGCGCTGTCACTACGAATAACACTCCCGAGCGCTTTGAGCAGGCACTTCGCAAGGCTAAGGCATGGGTTGACGCCCGTCCGAAACTCCATCCGCTGATCACTATCAACAGTTGGAACGAGTGGACCGAGACCAGTTATCTCGAACCGGATGATCTCTATGGCTACGGGTACCTTGAAGCCGTGAAGCACGTATTCGTTGACTAACGGTATGATTAAGAGAATATTATCGATCGCCGCCCTGTCTTTGGCGGCGATCTTGTCTTTCGGACAGCCGAAACTGCGTCCGGACAACATCGAGGAGATTATAAAGGCCATGACCGATGAGGAACTCGCCTCCTTGCTTGTGGGCGCAAAGGAGAAAGAGTTCGAGTTCTTCGAGGGCACGGCGGCGGGAGTCAGGAGCATTTCCCGCCTGGGGATCCCGGCCACCATATCCTGTGACGGACCCGCCGGGCTCCATTTCTACCCTTTCAGGGAGAATACCGACAAGACCTTCTACTGCACCGCCTTCCCGGTCGGCACACTGACGGCCAGCTCCTGGGATACGGAAATGATGGAGAAGATGGCGGCGGCCCTCGGGAATGAGGTCCACGAATATGGCGTCGACATGTTCCTTGGCCCAGGAATGAATATTCACCGTAATCCTCTCTGTGGTAGGAACTTCGAGTATTTCTCTGAGGATCCTTTACTATCCGGAAAGATGGCCGCCGCTTATGTCCGGGGCATCCAGGGTAACGGGGTGACGGCGACGGTGAAGCATTATGCCGCCAACAACCAGGAGACCAACCGCACGGAGAATGACGCCCGCATCTCCAAGAGAGCGCTTCGGGAGATATATCTCAAGAATTTCGAGATAGCCGTCAAGGAGGGGCGACCTGGTGCCCTGATGGCTTCCTACAACAAGCTTAACGGTGAGTACGTCCAGCAGTCCTATGACTTGCTGACCACCATCCTGCGTGACGAGTGGGGCTATGAGGGGGTTGTTCTGACCGATCATGGGGCAAAGGAGGGTACAGTCAAGGCGGCCAAGGCCGGGTGTGATCTGATGCAGCCTGGCAATGAGGAAGAGCTTCAACGAATGCTCATGGCTGCCAAGGATGGCACTCTCACACGTGAGGAACTTGAGCGGAACGCGCGGCATGTCCTTCATTACATAGTCTCAACACCTCGTTATCAAGGATTTAAGTTCTCAAATGCTCCCGACCTTAAGGCACATGCGGATATCGCCAGAAAAGTGGCCGGAGAGTCTATAGTGATGCTCAAGAATGAGGGCGGTACTCTTCCCTTGAAAGGGAACGAGAAGGTCGCTGTCTATGGGATCGGCTCGGAGGATTTCGTGGCCGTTGGGATCGGTTCCGGCCATGTTGTCGCCAAACATGTTGCCAATCTGAGGGAGAGCCTCACAGATGCTGGTTTCGAGTTGAACCAGGACCTTGCGGGCTACTACAAGGCCTGTGTCGAATTGGATCATGCGACCAAGCGTGTGGCCGGGGCCATGGATTGGTTGATGTATGAGTCCTGGGGCTACGGGAAGAAAGTCTCGGAGCCGGAAGTGCCTCTGAATCAGTTGCCTCGGCAGGCAGCTGAGTCAGATGCGGCAATCATAGTGATAAGCCGGGACGCCGGAGAAGGGAATGACCGCTCCATGGTTGACGACTTTGAGCTCACCGGGCGGGATCGCAAGCTGATACGCCGTGTCTCGGATGAGTTCCACGCCAAAGGCAAGAAGGTTGTCGTGATTCTGAATATTGGCGGAGTCATAGAGACCGCCTCTTGGAATAAGCTGGCTGACGCCATCCTGCTGCCCTGGCAGCCGGGGCAGGAGGGAGCTTATGCCGTGTCCGTCAAGCGCCAATTTCCCCGCTTTCCCTCAGAGGGGAGAGTCGGAGGAAGGCCTCAGGAAGAATGTCGATTACACTGAATATGCCGAGGGAATATGGGTGGGCTACCGCCACTTCATTACTTGTGGGGTCCCGGTCTCCTATCCTTTTGGTTACGGCTTGAGTTACACTACCTTCCAGTATTCAAAACCTGTCGTGAAGGCGACCTCGGACGGGTTCACTGCCAGCGTGACTGTGACCAACACCGGCTCCGTGCCCGGTAAGGAAGTCGTGGAGGTCTATGTGTCAGCACCTTCCGGTGGACTTGAGAAACCCGCCCGTGAGCTGAAGGCTTTCGGCAAGACAAAGTCCCTCGCACCCGGAGAGTCGCAGACTCTGTCGTTCAGCGTTCCCGCCTACGACCTCGCCTCCTTCAATGAGGCATCTTCGGCGTGGGAAACCGCCGCCGGTAATTACCAGGTCCATTTCGGAGCCTCGGTTGAGGATATCCGCGCCACGGGATCCTTCCCTGTCAAGAAACCCCGGACTTGGGCAGTTCATAATGTGCTGTAAATAATATGCTTAATAGAAAGATATTTACCGTCTGTCTAGCGGTTCTTTTCCCGGTCCTCTTGTCCGCGCAGGTCTCAAGGAACGGGGAAAGGGTGATGGAGATATTCAACAACCTGACACTTGAAGAGAAGATCGATCTTTGTCATGGCGATCCGGGTGTCCCTCGCTTTGGCATTCCGTCTTTGGAGATGACCGACGGCGGAAGGGGACCTCATGGAGACGGGGAGCCTGTCACAGGATTCCCTGCCGGTTTGGGAACAGCGTCCACTTGGAACGCTGACCTGATGTACAAGGTCGGTACTGTCTGGGGAGAGGAAGCCAGGTCCTTGGGCAGGACCATGCTTCTCGGCCCGGCCTGCAACATCCTCCGTGACCCGCTGGGAGGGCGTTTCTTCGAATACTACAGCGAGGATCCTTACCTTACCGCTGAACTTGTCGTCCCCACCGTTAAAGGGATTCAGAGCCGGAATGTGATCTCCTGCCTCAAGCATTTCGCTTGCAACAACCGTGAGAACAACCGCAATGACTATTATTCGATAGTTGACGAGCGCACCCTGCACGAGATATATTTCCCGGCCTTCAAGGCTGCGGTGGAAAAGGCTGATGTCCAGTCTATTATGACTTCCGCCAATGGGGTTAATTTCGAGTTCGTGAGCGACAGCCGGAGGCTGCTTACCGAACTGCTCAGGGACAGATGGGGCTTTAATGGGTTCGTCATCACCGACTGGCTGAACGCTCGCTCAGTGGAGAAAAGCGCGTTCGCCGGGCTTGACAAGTCTATGCCCGGAGGCGACAACTGCCTGTTTGGCGTCCCCTTGCTTGAGGCCGTCCGTAGAGGGACTGTCCCTCAAAGCCTTATAGATGAGAAGGTTCTGCGTATGCTCAGGGCCTATGAATGGGTAGGTTTGCTGGATCAGAATCCGGACATAGCGAGAGGATATCAGCGTCACACACCTGAGCATATTGCCGTGGCCAGGCAAGTCGCAGAGGAGGGAATTGTTCTATTGAAGAACGAAGGGGGCCTTCTCCCTCTTGACCCGAAGAAAGTCCGCAGGCTCCTTGTCACAGGCCCGAACGCGACGCTCCGCAATTGCGAGTACCTGATGGGCGGAAGTTGCTGGGTCAACAGCCCGGACGAGGTCACGATCCTCGAAGGGTTGCGCAAGGCGTTCGGAGACAAGAAGATACGTTTCTTCGACTGGGCTCCGCTCGGCGGTTTCCGTGAGCTTCCGGAGTCCATGGACATCAAGGCTATGTATTCGGTCAAAGGCTCCGACAGCCCGGTCCTGACACGCAAGGAGGACAAGATCAATTTCATGTGGGAGATGCGCTCCCCGGATCCCTCCATACCCGTGGGCAACTGGAGGGAGGCCCGGTATGAGATCTCTTTCATCGCTCCAGTTGACGGCAAGTATTCTTTCAGGATCTCAGCCGGAGGAGGCGATGTCATCCTTTCCGACAGTTGGAAGGAATATGCTCCGATGGCCGTGCTGAAAGCAGCGGAGGCGGAGCGTGGAACCACCTCTGCCATAATCGATTTGGCTAAAGGAACCCGCTGTGTTCTGGGTGTCCGTTACACAAGGGGCCGCGGTGACGCCTTCCTCCATGTCGAGTGGTCGACTCCAGACTCCCAGGCTGATGAGAAAAGCTGGAAGGTTATGGAGAACGAGGCCAGGAAGGCCGATGTTGTCCTGTTTGTCGGAGGCCTTGACTTGAACATTGACACAGAGGGCTCTGACAGGAGGACCCTCCTTTTCCCCGAGCTTCAGAAGGAGGCTATCCTCAGACTCGCCAAAGCCAACAAAAACACTGTCGTAACTTTAGTGAACGGATCCCCGCTTGAGATAGGGGACTGGCTTGACAAAGTCCCGGCTGTTGTGGAGAGTTGGTATGGCGGGATTGAGGGCGGTACGGCCGTGGCGAATATCCTGACCGGAAAAGTGAATCCCAGCGGCCGCCTGACCTTCAGCTGGCCAAAGAGTTACTCGGATACCCCAAAAGCCAAACTTGGCTGGGAGAACAAGGACTATATCATTTATTCCGACAGCCTTATGGTCGGTTACCGCTACTACGACACCGTCGGTGCGGAGCCACAGTTCCCGTTCGGTTACGGCCTGAGCTATACGGATTTCGAGTATGGTCGGTTGACACTATCGAGGGAAGACGCTGGTTTCAAGGGAGTTGTGACAGTCTCAAACACCGGCTCAAGAGAAGGGAAGGAGGTCGTTCAAGTCTATGTCCGCCCCCTGACCCCGTCCGTTTCAAGGCCGGCCCATGAGCTCAAGGCCTTCAGTAAGGTGGATATTCCCGCTGGCGGCAAGGCCGAGGTTGAATTCACCTTGGGCCCCGACGCTTTCTCCTACTACGATGTCCACTCCGGGGATTGGAAGGTCGATCCTGGAAAGTACCTCATAGAGATCGGCTCCGACTCCAGGCATATTCTTGTGTCCAAAGAGATCACGGTTGAATGAATATTATGCGTAAATCATTTATAATTATCGCATTGGCTTTTCTTCCCGCAGGCTGCTCGTCAGTATTGCGGCCGCAGGACCTTATGTGCGAGTACCAGTCTGATCCCCAGGCGGTTGACGAGACTTCTCCCCGCCTTTCCTGGGTGATTATTCAAGAGGGGAGGACTCATGGCAATGACCAGACCGCATGGCAGATCCAGGTCGCTTCGTCGCGGGAAGGTTTGGAATCCGGACCTGACGTGTGGGACAGTGGCAAGGTCTCCGGCCCGTCTGCCCCATTTGTGAACTATGCGGGAAATCTTTTAAAATCAGCTACACGCTATTGGTGGCGTGTAAGGGTTTGGGACTCAAAGGATAAAGTCTCAAGATGGAGCCCTGTCGCCCAGTGGGTGAGCGGCTATCTCGATCCTTCGGAATGGTCGGCGGAATGGATTGGCGCTCCTTGGGACATCGAGAATCCCCGTGACTGGCGGGATGGTTATCCCATCTATGATCTGATCGGCAATGACGCTAAGGTCGCCGTGGTGCAGGCCGCGTCCCCTTCGACCCCGGCACCTCTTATTCGTAAGAAATTCACAGTCAACAAGGAAGTCCTGGACGCTCATCTGTTTATTTCCGGTCTTGGTTATTGCGAACCATATTTCAATGGAGCCAAGGTAGGGGATGACCTCTTAAGCCCCAACCAGACGGATTACGGAGAGCGTAAGGACATGGATCGCAGACGTTTGCCCCTGATCCTCAACTCCAGGGCTCACAGCGTTTTCTATCTTGGTTATGACCTCACCTCCAGCATACGCCAGGGTGAGAATGTCGTTGGTTGCGTCCTCGGGAACGGCTTCTTCAATTCCGCCCACATATGGACGGCGGGATACGGATCCCCGAGAGTCAAGGCTCAATTGGAGATAAGCTACAAGGACGGCTCGCGTGAGACAATATCTACCGATGAGACCTGGAAGGTGAGGGAAAGTGCTATCCGTTCCAACGATGTTTTCGGTGGTGAGGTATATGACGCCCGTTTCGAGACTCCAGGATGGAGCAGTCCGGATGTCGACGACTCTCTTTGGCCCTCCGCTGTCCAACGGAATGCCCCAGGCGGTGCCCTGCACGCCCAGATGGGCCCTCACGATAAGGTCATCGAGACTTTCAAGCCTGTCGGGATTGAGAAGATAGCGGACAAGACATACAAGATTACTTTCCCTGAGGAGATATCCGGCCGCATGAGGCTCAGCAATATCCAAGGCGCTGCCGGAGACACCCTCAAGATCCAGTATATTTGCGATTTCGCTCATGATTACAACTACAATGGCATCAGTGAATATGTCTGCTCAGGCAAAGGGAGTGAATCTTACGCCCCTGTCTTTGATTGGTATGTCTTCCACAGCGCCATTGTCGAGAATTGGGAAGGTGATATGGCCGCTGAAGACGTTCTCGCGGAAGCTATAAGTACAGATGTCCCCGTGAACTCTTCTTTCCATACTTCTGATACTCTGATTAATGCCATCTCGAAGATCTGGGTCCGTTCCCAGAAGAATAATATGCATGGCAGTGTTCCTTCAGATTGCCCTCACCGCGAGCGGGGGCCCTATACAGGTGACGGGGAGATCACAAGCGCCATGGTGATGCATAACTTCGACGCCCGCTCTTTCTACAACAAGTGGATCAAGGATATCTTTAACAGCCAGGATATTATCAGCGGTTATGTCCCCAACAGCGCTCCTTGGGAGCCCGGTTGCGCCGGTGGTCCCGGATGGGGGGCAGCCATGACCATCATCCCTTGGGAGTATTACCTGGCTTACGGTGACCGTCAGCTCCTGGCTGAGCACTATGAGGCGATAAAGATGGAGACGGATTTCCTCGCTTCGTTCGCTACTCCAGAAGGGACAATAAGAACTGAAGTCTGTGACGACAGTTTCCTGATGAACCTTGGTGAACATGCGGCTCCTTTCACAACGCCCTCTCAGGAGATGGTCCACACTTATGTCGCTTGGACTTGCGCCGACTATACTTCACGCATAGCCCATGTGCTCGGAGAAACTGCTGATGCTGAGGCGTATAAGGCACATGCGGACAAGATCGCGGCGGCATTCCATGCTAAATTCTACGATCCGAAAGAAGGCACGTACGGTCCTGACGAGTGCGATGTGATGGCTTTGCGCATTGGTGTGCCTGAGACCGAGCGGGAGAGGGTGATCAACGATTTAAAAAAGAGGATAGGGGAGCGAGGCAACCATATTGTGACCGGCTTGATCGCGAGCCGGGTGTTCTTCGAGGTTCTTTCCGATTGCGGTCTTTCTGATCTCGCCTGGGAGATTCTTCGCAAAGATGACTTCCCAAGTTTCGGGAAGATGATAAAAGAAGGCGCCACCACAATGTGGGAGCAGTTTGACGCGAAGTACAGCCATGACCATCCCATGTTCGGCGGCTCTCTGGTTTGGTTCTACCGCTATCTCGCTGGTCTTAAGATAGATCCCGAGAACCCGGCTTATAAACATTCTATAATCAGTCCTTTCCTTGCCGAGGGTCTTGACAGTGTCGATTATACTCTCGACACCGTCTATGGGCCCATTCATGTGGGGTGGAAGAGATCCGGGAGCCGTTTGTCGATGGATATCACGGTTCCCGAAGGCTGCTCCGCCACCCTTAAGTGGCCCGTGGAAGGCGAGACTTTCAGCGGCAGCGGCATCAAGGCCAAGGGTACAGCCGAACTTGTCTCGGGAACCTACCGTTTGTCATCAAAATAAATGAAATAAAATTTGGTTTATATCATAAACTTGCTTATATTTGCAGCAGAGTTAAGGTGGTATGCGCAGCCTCGCTTGGCTCTGAAAACAATGTAAACAGTTGATATTATGGAACAAAACAAAGAAATGACGGCAGGCGAGAGCCTTGCTCTCATCACCGAGACCTTGAATAACAACCGCAAGGAAATCACCCGCAGGGGAGGAAAGTACTTCATTCTTTGGGGAATTCTCCTTACTTTTTTCTCTTTGCTTGTTTATGCGCTTTGGAAGTCAACCGGCCACGCTTACTGGAATAACCTCTGGTTCGCGATGCCCCTTGTGGGATATCCTCTTGCCAGGATGATTCGTTCCAAAGAGGAAACGGCGATGGCGACCAATGCCGTCAGCCGGATTGTTTCCGGAATATGGACTTCTTTCGGGGTGTTCGCCTGCTCCCTTGCCGCTTTCACTGTATTATTCACCATAGTGGGTGATCACCCTCTTGCCGCCATAGTTGTAGGTGCCAGTCTTACGGCGGAAATTGTGCTTCTCTTCGGTTTAGCCGAGACCATCAGTGGAGTCGCTTTGAGAAACTGGGCAATCAAGATCGCCGGATTTGTCACCGGCATCGGCAGTGTGGCCATATATTTTATCACGGGGGCAAACGAGGAACAGATGTTCATTTTCACATTGGCCGGCCTCGTGCTCGTGGCTACAGGACTTGTTGTCAAACGCCAGAATTAGTGAGTGATGTTCCCGAAACTGGATCCCATACTTCATTCTGAGTTGAGGCTGGCTGTGGTGTCTCTTCTTGCTGGGGTGGAATCTGCTGATTTCACGTACATTAAGCAGCAGACCGGAGCCACCGCCGGCAATCTCAGCGTCCAGCTGGACAAGCTTTCCGCGGCGGGTTACATCACTGTCGAGAAGGGTTTCAAAGGCAAGATGCCCCGCACCACCTGCACCCTCACTCCCGCCGGCCTCGAAGCCTTCCGCAAGTACATCGACGCCCTCAAGGAATACATCTCTCATTAGTGGTTTTTATTACAACGCTGTTTTCAAACCAGGAGATGTATGGCTTGATGTAAGTTGTTAAATGTAAAATAGTTGAGTTGGAATGGTGCGAAAACCAAGGGGTTTTATTTGCTATGTTTTCGCATACTTATAGTCTAATGTATTGATTATTAGCCAGTTCCCTCGCCAGAGACATCTCTTGGTTTGAAATAGTCGTGACGACTATCGGACTCCAAACAGTCCTTGCAAATAGTCTTTTGGAAGTAAGCAGATCCGGCTCAGAACCGAGATCGAATAAGTGCGTCTGTCTGACCAAAGTCTTCTTGCCCAAAAAGTCTTTTGCTCAAGACTGGCTTTAGCGACTCTGTCAAAACCTAATTGTTGACGGCAAAGAAGACGAACTTCTTTGCGCAGGTCCTTCTCGCTTGCTTTCTCGATCGCCCCGGCGGCACACTCCATGTCGTACTTGACTTCACGATCTTTCTTTTGGGCCATAAATGCGATGAATGCCCTCAATGTCCTGAATAACCGTTCCACCCTCTGCCAATCCATGTAACTGTGTGGGAGAAGACGTTGTTCCTCCTCATCATACCTCCACCCGGCCGGCAATTCCTTCAGTGTGTGAAATAATTCCCTTCTTTTATTGACCGACAGTCCGCTGACAGGTTTCCCTTTCAGTGATTCTTTAGCGTGGTCGATGAAATAGATGTCACCTGGCCCGCCTTCATATTTCCAGGGAACAAGCATGATTCCGGCACAGAGGGAGTTACGGTAAACATACATGATCTTCCCTTTCAGTTCATCTTCATCCTTTATAGGATCATTGCTTAACCGAAGTTCTCCTTTCACGCATGTCTTCAGTCCTTTCTGGGAGATCCAGTTCTGCAACTTTCTTTTAGTGGAGTCCTTGAATCGCTCGCGGTTCTGATCACGACCTGACACGATTGAATGAAAATGAGTTGTCATAACTTCGGCGACCAAAATCTTGACACCTGTCTCCAGTGCGGTCACGGCCAGTATGTCCAGTATCCGGTACTTGTCTTCTTTTTCTGTGAATAAGGCTGTGACATTGGTCCCGTCTGAATATACATGTGAGCAATCAGAAAAGTATTCCATAGTTTTTATTATTTGTACGGATTCAAAGATCGGAAACATTATCCGTTGAACAAACAATTCAACGGATAAAAACAAAAATGCCCTTTACACGGTATTCAGCGGCTGTTTTTAAAGATTAATCTGTACTGATAATTCTGAAAACGACTCTTGTTGAAGTTGCCAGAATCTTCTGTCGCGGAAGAGTATGGGACATTGTGGTTCCCATTTTTTTCAAAGCCAGAGATGGTTTAGTAATCCTAAATAATTTATTATTAACAACTTTTGCGAAAACATTTAGGATAGAAGTCATGTGTTTTCGTAACCAAACAAGTTATGTGGCTGATTATTAGCGACTTCAAAACAAATAGTCCGCACACGTTTTGAGAATGCGGGCCAGAAAGTGTCAATGCGTCAGGAGTCAGTACTTGATCTTGTACTGGTTGCAGAAATCGATGGCGCTCTGGTAGCCGCATTTGGCTGCCAGGGCGCAATTGGCTTCAGTCATGCGTACCTTGCCTTCGGAGGCGTAAAGCCTTCCAAGCCTGTAGAGAGTCGAGCCTAAGTTGTCGTCTTTGAAATTCCCGGCCTTTATCCCTTTTTCTGAGGTGTTGAACAGTTTATAGTAT
>ONUG01000033.1 GCA_900320965.1 uncultured Bacteroidales bacterium
AGCGACACCGAACAGTTCCGGATGGCCTCCGCTAAAATAGTCTCCCAGACCCGGCGCCCCGCTGATGCTCATCCCGTTCTGGACAGCGATGGGACCATTGGCTGTGCAGTCCCGCACGCCTTCCCAAGAAGCGGCGGGAGATGCCTTCTTGAAACGGTTCTCGCCACTGGCATCCGAGCCGTAGGGAATGCCCCTGAATATTGCCACTCCATCCCTGTTTTCTCCTTTGACCTGCCCTTGGGAAATGCTGACAACAGGGTAAGCGTCTTTAACTTTGCCGAAGACCGGTTCTCCGTACCTGGGATCATTACCACCAGCACAAGATATGCTGAGAATGGCTATGGAGGCGAGTAATAAACTTCTCATATTCAATGGTTTCTCATTCGGTGATGGTAATGCTTCCCAGTTTGTAGCGCTTGTGTCCGTCGTCACCATCATAGGGGAGGGCGATGGTTGGGGTGCCATAGGCATTGCCGACGGAAACGAATATGTCGAACTTTCCGGTGGGACAGACTCTGGCGAATGTCCCGAATGAGTTGGCCTCAGCCCTAGCGACCGTGAACTCAGCGTCACTGGTGACAGGGAATCCTTCTCCTGGATCATCCACGCCAAGATCCTTGACATTCAGCCCGGTGTCAACCAGTACAGCCACGATTCCGCCTTTCTTGTTTTTAATTGTGTAGCAAGGGTAACCGCCGCCATAGCAGGGAGCTACCCCCTCATTTTTCCATTTCGCCGTGATGTGGAAAGGCTCGTTTTTCCTGATTGTCTCAGGATAAGTCACTTCTTTCAGGTTGATCCTGTAACCGATTCTGCGGTTGATCCTTTCGATGATGTCACGGTTGGCCTCAAGTTCCTCCCGTGGCCACCAGTGGATTGAGAGTAGGGAAGCGTGGTAATCTTCCACAGCTTTGAGCAGCAATTCTTTATCCCATGCGCCCCTGCCGACGCTACTCCCGAAATGTTCGTGCTCCAGGATAACCGGCATGGCTGGCCAGAAGAGTTGTGCCATCCCGGCGTGAAACCAGCTGTTGGGCCATGGCTGCACAAGGATGCTGTCGTCTTTGATTGTCACGCCCTTAGACCGCGCGTAATCGGTGATCTCGAATCTTGCCCGGCGATTGTCGTGGCCGGGAAAATCATCCGAGATGCAAAGTTGGGTCTTTTTGAAATGCTTGGTGTAGATGTCGATGTATTTCTTTTGCGTGTCAAATCCCCAAGACTTTCCGTGGACCGGAGTCGTAAGCACTGTGTGCCCTTCACCCCACATTCCATAAAGGCCGATGGCGAAGAATGAGACGGCCGGATCACCATCGTAGCGCTCAGCCATGGCTTCAACAAGGTGTTCGACCGCTGCCAGGTAAATCGGGTCGTCGTAGTCGGCCTCAAGGAAACCGTTGACTTCGTAGCACTTGGCTCCTTCATCGAAGACCCACTGAGGGGTTCCCTGACGGGTCCAGTTCTCGGTCCCGGAGATGCAGAACGCGATCTGTTTTCCTGCCTGGATCCACCTCTGGGCGGGAGTGTCGATGATGTCCCAGTTGAACTTCCCTTTCTGGGGCTCAAGAAATGCCCAGGGGAGCCTGAGAAACACTGTGCCTACTCCGGGAAACTCTTCGACAGTGTCTTCCGGGGCCAGCTTGGAACCGTAATTGTCGAGCACATTGGAATAATAATAAAGCATCCATCCCATACCAGGATTTACTAGAGCTTTACCATTGTCTTCGGGCTCGACTGTCTTTGTCTGTGATGTGGCGACCGGGGCGGCAAGGAAGATGGCTGCTGCTGCTGCGGCGAGTGAGGCGATAACGGATCTCATTAGATTTAGCGGATGAAGTCTTGCAATTCGTCAAAGAAGCGTTGGGTTGGGAATCCCATCACGTTGTAGAAGGAACCTTCAATGCCGGTTATGCCGATGTAGCCGATCCATTCCTGAATGCCGTAGGCACCGGCTTTGTCGAAGGGTTTGTAGTTCTCGATGTAATAATCTATCTCGTTGTCGGATAGTTTCTTAAAGAAAACATTTGAAGTAACGGAGAAAGTCTTCTCACGCTTGCTGTCCCGGATTGTGACGGCCGTTATGACCTGATGTTCACGCCCCGACAGCATCCGTAGCATCCTGACGGCATCCGCTTTGTCCAAAGGTTTGCCGAGTATCTCGGTTCCGCAAAGAACCATCGTGTCGGAAGTGACAAGTAACTCATCTTCTTCCAGTGGCCTGTGAAATCCGAGGGACTTTCCCCGGGACATCAGTTCAGGTACTTTGGTGTGAGGTGTGTCAGGGGTATATTCTTCAACAAATGAAGTCCCTGTGTCAACTGTGAATTCCAAGCCGAGCGCAGCCAGAAGTTCTCTCCTTCGGGGAGAGTTTGAGGCGAGGATTATTCTTTTGCCACCTGTGTCCATTGTCTCAGAATCTGCTTTTATAGACGTTGACATCGAAATTCCACTTCCCCTGGGCTCTCATGACCTGCTCGATGTGGCGCCGGACACAACACTTTCCGCCAGGGCGGTCGGAGACTATGTCAGCGGCCTCTTTGGCCTCGTCCACGCCATCAGACGGGACGACTCCGATTCCCGTTCCAGGCCGTGCCTTGCGCAGAAGTCGTCGAAGTCGGTGATCTTGTCCCTGGAACCGAGGTAAACGTCCTCTGGTGGGATTCCGTTTCCGGAGAACCTGGCTCTGACACTCTGGGACCTTGCTCCGGTGATGACTCCTACCGGAAAACCGTTCATCGCGGCCATCCTCACGGCAAAGCCGTCCTTGGCGTCATACGTGCGGTAAAGTTGTCCTTCGAGATCAGCCAAAATCCCGCCGTCCGTCATCACTCCGTCAATGTCGAAAGCGAATGCCTTAATATCTTTTAAGTCAGTCATTTCTATGATTTTGCGCCGCCGGGACCGAACTGGGGAAGGTCACCAAGGTTGAAGGTACCGCCTTGCTGCTGGGGCTGGCCACCGAGTTGGATGAGACCGAACTGGGACTCGTATTTCGTCACATTGTCCATGAGGGCGTTCAACAGTCTCTTGGCATGTTCAGGGGTCATGATGATCCTGTTCCCGATGTCCGGCTTGGGAAGTCCGGGGAGCATCGTGGCGAAATCGATAATGAATTCGCTGTGGGAGTGGGTGATGATAGCAAGGTTGGAGTAAGTGCCTTTCGCGATATCAGGTTTGATCTCCAGGCTGATTTCCTTTTTCTCTTCCATGATAGTCTTTGTTTATAGGGCAAAATTAGTGAAAAATGTCTTATCTTTGTAATTCTGGAATGAAAGTATATTAGAAGAGAAGAAAGACATGAGCGAGAAGAAAGAGCTTTCCGCGAAATACAATCCGGCGGAAGTCGAGGACAAATGGTATTCCTGGTGGCTGGAACACAAGTGCTTCCGTTCCGAGCCTGACGATAGGGAACCTTACACCATAGTTATTCCCCCGCCGATGTGCTGATCCGCAAGGCCCGCATGGACGGCAAGAACGCTTGCTGGGTGCCCGGCACCGACCACGCGTCCATCGCCACTGAGAGCAAGGTTGTGGCTAGGCTTAAGGAAAAAGGAATATCCAAAGAGGACCTTACCCGTGAGGAATTCCTTAAATATGCCTGGGAATGGAAAGAGGAGCACGGCGGCATCATCCTCAAACAGCTCCGCAAGCTGGGCGCCTCCTGCGACTGGGACAGGACCAGGTTCACTATGGAACCCGCTCTCTCTGACGCGGTTATCGCCACCTTCTGCTATTTCTACAAGAAGGGGCTGATCTACAGGGGAGTGCGCATGGTCAACTGGGATCCGGTGGCCCTGACCGCCATCAGTGACGATGAGGTCATCCATAAAGACACGAAGAGCCATTTCTACCATTTGAGATATTATATCTCCGATGGCAACGGCAATCCGACTGACAAGTATCTCGTTATCGCGACGACCCGTCCCGAGACCATCATGGCGGACTCCGCGATTTGCGTCAATCCCGCTGACGAGCGCTACCATTGGCTCAAGGGCAAGAAAGTACTTATCCCGCTGATCGGCAGGGAGATCCCTGTTATTGAGGACAGCTATGTCGAGATGGACTTCGGAACCGGCTGCCTTAAGGTGACACCGGCTCACGACGCTCATGACTACGAGATTGGCCTGAGGCATAATCTCCCTATAATCAATATTATCGACGACCATGGAAAGCTTACCGAAGAGGCTACGATTCTCGTCGGCGAGGACCGTTTCGTCGCCAGGAAGAAGATAGTCGGGATGCTTGAGGAGGCCGGCAACCTTGAGAAGGTCGAGGAATATATTTCCCCGGTCGGATATTCAGAAAGGACTGACGCTGTCATTGAGCCGAAGCTTTCGGCCCAGTGGTTCCTCAAGATGGAGGATCTGGCAGCTATGGCTCTTGAGAGTGTGGAGTCCGGCAAGATCAAGTTCATCCCGGACAAATACCGCAACACTTACCGTCACTGGATGGAGAATGTCCACGACTGGTGCATTTCACGCCAGCTCTGGTGGGGACAGAGGATCCCGGCATATTACCTTCCTGACGGGCAGATAGTGGTCGAGGAGACTGCTGAAAAGGCCCTTGAGGCCGCCAGAAAGATCAATCCTGCCATCACGGCCGCTGACCTCAAACAGGACGAGGACGTGCTTGACACTTGGTTCTCAAGCTGGCTCTGGCCGATCTCAGTGTTTGATCCTGAGCGTCCAGGTCATCCAGAGCATGAGCCTAACAAGGATCTGGCGTACTACTATCCGACCAGCGATCTTGTGACCGGACCGGACATCATCTTCTTCTGGGTCGCCAGGATGATCATGGCTGGTGGTGAGTTCATGAAAGACATTCCGTTCAGCAACGTTTACTTCACGGGAATAGTCCGCGATAAGCTCGGGCGGAAGATGAGCAAGACTCTTGGTAATTCTCCGGACCCTCTTGAGCTTATCAAGAAATACGGAGCTGATGCTGTCAGGATCGGAATGCTACTCTGCTCTTCAGCCGGGAACGACATCTTCTACGATGAGTCCCAGGTCGAACAGGGCCGCAATTTCTGCAACAAGATCTGGAACGCCTTCCGTCTGGTGCAGGGATGGGCAGTTGATGCGACGCTTGAACAAAGCGATGTCAACTCACTTGCTGTCAAATGGTTCGAAAATAAACTCAATCAAACAATAGCTCAAGTTGAGGAGTATTATTCCAAGTTCAGGATCTCGGATGCGTTGATGACGATCTACAAGCTGTTCTGGGATGATTACTGCTCTTGGTACCTTGAAGCGGTCAAGCCCGCTTTCGGTCAGCCGGTCGACAAGGCGACGATGGATGCTACAAATGAGTTTTTGGAGAAACTCCTTAAACTTATACATCCTGTCATGCCTTTCATCAGCGAGGAGCTGTGGCAGTCTTTGGCCGACAGGAAGGAAGGGGAGACTATCATGTACCAGCCGACTCCTGTAGCTGGACCGGTGGACGCGAGGGTGATCTCAGACTTCGAGGCCGCCAAGGAGGTCGCCGGGGGAGTCAGGGCCACCAGGCAGCAAAAGAACATCTCTCCCAAAGAGGCTCTTGACATCAAGGTCAAGGGAGTTTTCCCTATGGAGATGGTTCCTGTGGTCGCCAAACTCGCCAATGTTTCTTCAGCTGAGAAAGTGGATGAGTTCTCCGGCAATGGGGTCTCCTTCATGGTCGGCACCTCTGAGGTCTTTGTCGCACTTGGCAGCTTGATTGATGCCGGTGAGGAGATCGCCAAGATCGAGTCTGAGCTCTCCAGGCTCAAAGGATTCCTCGAGGGAGTGCGCAAAAAGCTCTCTAACGAGGCCTTCACAGCCCATGCGCCAGAGAAAGTGGTAGCTTTGGAACGCAAAAAAGAGGCTGATGCCCTTCTTAAGATTGAGAGTCTCGAGAAGAATCTTAATGCGCTGAAAACCAATTAATGTAACAGATTAGTTTTAGGTTGTAACTTTTTTGTTATGGTATATTCGGAGACAAATTTCCCGGTCAGGTACTACGAGACGGACCAAATGGGGATCGTCCATCACTCGAATTACATCCGTTATTTCGAGTGCGCCCGCAACAACATGATGCGGGAGTTCGGTTATCCGATCGAGAAATGTGAGGAGGATGGTGTGACCATTCCGATCGTCTCCGTTGAGTGCCATTATAAACACCCGGCCAAGATGGGGGATGATCTGCGGATTGTCGCGATGATTGATTCGGCCCCTCTTGCCAAGCTGAAGATCCGCCAGGCTGTCTACAACCAGGAAGGTACCCTTTGCGTTGAAGGTGAGGTTGTGCTTGGTTTCCTGAGCAAGGCTACCGGCCGACCCACAAGGTGCCCCGAAAAACTGATCGAAGCTATTGAAAATCATTTACAAGACAGATAAACTTTAAATATTCATGAATATGTTAGCATTTTTTCCTTTAGGTGTCGTAGGACCCTGGCAAGTTGTCATTATCGCCTTGGTCATCCTTCTTCTTTTCGGCGGAAAGAAGATTCCTGAGCTCATGAAAGGTCTGGGAAAGGGAATGAAAAGTTTCAAGGAAGGCATGAACGAGGTTGAGAAGCAGATCGGCGACATCGAGCAGGACATGAACGCCCCTGCGAAGAGCCCTGACAAGATCGAGAAGAAAGAGGAATACCAGAAGTAGGCCGTGGCCCAGGAACAAGACCAGAAGCAGGCCCAGGAGACTGGTGAGATGTCCTTCTGGGACCATCTCGAGGTACTGAGAGGAACGATATTCCGCTCATTGCTCGCTGTTACCATCATCAGTGTCATTGTCTTCTGTTTCAAGAAGTTCGTCTTCGATGATGTGGTGCTTGCCCCGACGAAAAGCGATTTTTGGGTCTATAAGCTTTTGAACATGGACGTGAAGATGAGCCTTGTGAACATCGACATCTCGGCTCAGTTCTTCGTCCATCTTAAAGTCGCTTTCCAGCTTGGATTCATCCTCTCGTTCCCATTCATCATCTGGGAGATCTGGAAATTCATCGCTCCTGCCTTGTACCAGAATGAGAAAAAGACCATCAGAGGTGTTTTCCTTGCTGCCTCATTCCTTTTCTATCTGGGTTTGTACATAGGTTATGTCCTTATCGTACCGATCTCCCTTAACTTTTTCCTCGGTTACAAGATCAGTGAGGCGGTTGTCAACACGATCTCACTGAACTCGTACATTTCCTTGTTCACGTCCACCATACTCGCTTTCGGAATTGTCTTTGAGTTCCCGGCGATTGTTGTGATCCTTAACAAACTCGGACTTGTGTACAAGGACACGATGAACAAGTATCGCAAACATGCCATCGTGGCGATCCTTTGCATCGCCGCCATCATCACTCCAGCCGATCCGTTCTCGATGATAATCGCTGCGGCCCCTTTGCTTCTGCTCTACGAGGCCAGTGTGCTGTTCTGTAAGCCAAGACCAGCTGAGGAGGAAGGATGATTTCAATTAACTCATTGACAGTCGCTTACGGCGGATTTACTTTGCTGGATTGCATTGATTTCCACATCAGCGACAATGACAAGATCGGTCTCGTTGGGAAAAACGGGGCCGGTAAGTCTACTTTGATGAAGCTTATCTGTGGCCTCCAGAATCCGACCTCGGGCTCCGTTGACATGCCTAATGACATCAGGATCGGCTATCTTCCGCAGATCATGGAGCACCACAAGGGGAGAACTGTGATGGAAGAGACCCTCACCGCCTTCGACCGGGTCTCGGCGATCCAGACAGAGCTGGACGGAATAGGTAAGGAGCTTTCCGAGAGGACGGATTATGAGTCAGAGTCTTATCTCGAGCTGATCGCCAGGATGAATGACCTTAATGACTCATTATCTTTCATTCATTCTGAACCTCCGGAGGTTCTGGCACAGAAGACTTTGCTGGGGCTTGGATTCAAGGATTCGGATTTCGACAAGAGGACGGAGACTTTCAGCCAAGGATGGAACATGAGGATCGAGCTTGCGAAGATCCTTCTCTCTGATCCCGATGTACTTCTTCTTGATGAGCCTACGAATCACCTTGACATAGAGTCTATTGAGTGGTTGGAAGACTATCTTCGCAACCGTAGGAGAGGTTCTCTTCTGCTGGTCTCCCATGACCGGAAATTCCTGGACAATGTCACGAACCGGACTGTGGAGATCATGCTCGGACATATTCATGACTATAAAGTACCTTATAGCAAATATGTCGAGCTTCGCGCCGAGAGGCTTGCCCAGCAGACCGCCGCTTACGAGAACCAGCAGAGGATGATCGAGAAGACTGAGGACTTCATCAACCGGTTCCGTTACAAACCGACCAAGTCCAACCAGGTCCAGTCAAGGATCAAGCAACTTGAGAAGCTGGACAGGATCGAGATCGATGAGACCGACAGGGTCACTCTCACTGTCAAGTTCCCTCCTGCGCCAAGGTCTGGAGATGTGGTTTTCAAGGCCTCTGGAATAACCGTGGGGTACCCTGGGAAGGTGGTTTTCTCCGATGCCGACATCGAGGTGAAAAGAGGGGAAAAGGTCGCCTTGATCGGCCGTAACGGCGAAGGTAAGACCACTTTGATGCGTGTAATCGCTGGAGAATTAACCCCTCTGAAGGGAGAATCCAAAATTGGCTATAATGTCTCCATGGGTTACTATGCCCAGAACCAGGAAGATATTCTGGATGGGAGACTTACAGTCTGGGAGACCCTTGACAACATCGCTGTAGGCGACATCAGGACTAAGCTCCGTGACATTCTCGCGCAATTTCTCTTCAGGGGAGACGACATCGACAAGAAGGTCAGTGTACTTTCTGGTGGCGAGCGGGCCCGTCTCGGAATGGCCAAGTTCATGTTGCAGCCTTATAACTTGCTGGCGCTCGATGAGCCTACGAATCACATGGACATTAAGTCCAAAGAGATTCTCAAACAGGCCTTGAAGGCTTATGATGGCACGTTGATTGTTGTTTCTCATGACCGTGACTTCCTTGATGGGCTTGTCGACAAGATGTACGAGTTCAGGGACGGTAGGGTCAGAGAGCACATTGGTGGAGTCCAGGAGTTCCTTGAGAAGCGTAAACTGGAGAGCCTTAGGGAGTTGGAGAGACGGTTCGGAAAAGAGATCCATCGCGATGCTCAGGATGACAAGAAGGCGGAAGTCCAGGATAACAGGAAGGAGGAGGCCAGGGAGGCATTCGAGCGAAAGAGAAACGAGTCAAAAGAGATCCGCAAGATCCGGCATCGGATTGACTTCCTTGAGGAAGAGATCGGGAAAGTCGAGAAAAAAATGAAAGAGATTGAGAAGATTCTCTCCAACCCTTCCTCATCGGATGACATCATGGAACTCACGCGTGAGTACCTTGAGAACAAACGCGACCTTGACCACAAGACTTCCGAATGGGAGTCCCTGATGGAGAAATTAGATAGTTGACTTTTGAAGTTAATGTAATATGAAATCGTTGGTTTATAGCTTATTGACAGCTGCGTGCTTGATGATCGCTTCAAGTACCGGCGCTTCCGCTCAATCTCGTTCCATCGAGCATGATCTGCCACCGTTCGAAGGCCTTGAGGTTTCCGACGGTTTTAAGATAACTCTTTCAAAAGGGGATTCCTACAGCGCTAAACTCACGATGGACGATGCCCTTGAGAGTTATGTGCAATGCTATGTCAAGGCCGGCGTGCTTCACATCGGCATCGACAGCAAGAATGTTCCCAAGGAGTTGAAAAAGCAGTATAGGGGACGTAACAATTCAGAGCCGACTCTCTTGGCTGTGGTAAAGGTTCCTTCCATCAAATCAATCAGCCTGGCTGACGACTGCCAGTTCTTCTGCTCATACGAGATCGCGTCGACTGACATGACGATGAATCTCACAGGTTCGGCGTCAGCAAATAACCTCAGGATCACCGGACGTTCTTTCAACGTCTCTGTCGGAAAGAACGCCAAGTTCACCAATGCGGTTCTGACACTCGAGGAGGATCTGAGTCTCGCATGCGACTCGAGAGGAAGTGTGGCTATAGAAGCGAAAGCCAAGAATGTCAAGGTGTTAGCCTCAGGAGGCAGTGTAGTTGACATCAAGGCTACTGTTGACGAGACAGTTTCCGTGGAGACTTCAAGTAGTGCCACAGTGACCTTGTCCGGAAAGGCTGGCTCGCTGGAAGTCACCGGAAAGGGGCCGTCCTCCAAGGTGACCGCCTCAATGCTTGAGGTGGAGTCCGCTAAGCTGGCGGTCAACGGTGTCGCGATCGAAGTGAATCCTTCGAAGAATCTCGAGCTTGATCTTGGAAAAGGTTCTGAGGTCAGCTATTCCGGGAATCCCTCGGTCAATATCGTGAAGATCCAGAACTCCACAGTGCTCAGGAAGTAGCTTCCTTATCACCGATGACAAATAGTCTCAGTTCGTCTAGAGCGGCCGCCGTGAACCGCTCTATATTCCTTTTGCGGTCATTCCGGTAGACTTTCTTTACAGTCTTCACACCTCTTGGGCCTGCCACACCGATCCAGACGGTACCGACGGGGTTCCGCTCATCTCCACCGGGGCCGGCGAGACCGGTGGTCGCCACGGCATAAGTGCTGCCAGTCAGTTTCCTGACTCCTTCAGCCATCGCTCCGGCGACCTCTGAGCTTACCACTCCATGCTTGGCGACATATTCGTCTGGCACTCCCAGAATCGCCTCTTTGATGGCGACAGCGTAAGAGGTAACGGAACCGAGGTAGTACTCGGAGGCACCAGGAACCGAAGTGATCAGGGATGAAATCATTCCGCCAGTGCACGACTCAGCGGCGCTCAGAGTCATTCCAGAGCCCCTGAAAAGAGTCCCGATGGCATTTTGGAGCGTGTCGTCAGAGCGGGAGTAGATCTTATCGCCCAGGATAGGGGCCAAGGCGGCGAATCTCTCATCGATCCTTTTTTCTTCCTCTTCCCGGTTGCCCCCGTAGATGGACAACCTGAGCCTTACACCTGTCAGCTGGTTGGGAAGATAGGCAAGGTGCATGTCCGAGGGGAGGCTGTCCTCCCATGGGGCGATAAGCTCGGATAGAGCTGATTCAGCGAGCCCTGCGACCATCACGCATTTGTGGAATATGTCTGTCAAGGAGTTATGTGCCTTAATGTCTTTCACGACATCCGGGAGGGCGCCTATTGCCTCGAAGGGAACTCCGGGAAGGGAATATAGTGTGGCCTTGTGGCCGAACTTCTCTTCCGGAAACCTGAATACCATGATCGGGGCTGTTCCAAGGCGATTGGGAATGACTTCGCACGTGTCCGGGACCAGAGCCTGGGCTTTGTTGATGTCGAGGATGTCGAGGCCCCTGGCGTGCAGGATCTGATGGATTATCTCCATCTGGATCTCGTTCTCGACGTATGTGGAACTTCCAGAAAGCTCTGCCAGAGCGGCTTTGGTAATGTCGTCTTTAGTCGGCCCTAAACCTCCTGTGGTGATCACAACCGGGCAAAGCCGCAGCTCGTTCTCAAGATTTGAGATTATCTCATCCCTCTGGTCTCCGATTGAAAGCATCCGAGTGACTTTGATGCCGATCTCCTCCAGTGCCCTGGATATCCTGGAGGAATTGGTGTCGACTATCTGGCCGATTAGGATCTCGTCGCCGATAGTGCAGATTGAAGCGTTTGTCATTTCAGTTTTTTGAGTATATGCTTGACCGCGGAAGGTCCCTCATAGATGAATCCGGTGCAGATCTCGATGAGGGACGCACCCGCATCCAGCATCATCTTGGCTTGGGATGGAGTCATGATACCTCCGACTCCGACTATGGGTAGCCTGCCGGCTGTCTTCTCATGAATATATTTCACCAGCCCGAGGCTTTTCTCAAAGAGGGGCGCTCCTGAGAGTCCTCCCTTGCCGATTTTCTCTATCCGGGCCGGATTGGTGGTCAGCCCATCCCTTGAGGTGGTGGTGTTACCTGCCACAATCCCGTCTACTCCTGACAACATGCAGTATTTCAGGATCGCGTCGAGCTCTTCCTTCTGGATGTCAGGGGAGACCTTGACCAGCAGCGGTTTATAGGTGTCGTAACATATTCTCAGATCAAGCAGCGGGTCGACAACGTCTGAAAGATAAGAGACATCCTGAAGGTTCTGGAGCCCTTCGACATTGGGGCATGAGACATTGACTGTGAACATGTCGACGAAGTCGTACAGCCTGGAAAACGCTTTTGTGTAGTCCGCGATGATGTCACTTTCAGAGACTGATGTGCTGTTTTTTGCGATGCTGGCGCAAAGAATGGTCTCGGGTGGCGCGTTCTTGATTCTGGATATGGCGTAGTCGACACCTTTGTTATTAATGCCCATCCTGTTGATAAGCGCCTTGTCCTGGGGAAGCCTGAAAAGCCTTGGTTTTGGATTGCCGCTCTGCGGTTCAGGAGTTAGAGAGCCTATCTCGATGAAGGAGAAGCCGAACCACCCAAACTCATTGTAACATTCCGCGCTTTTGTCTATGCCGGCGGCCAGTCCAACCGGATTCTTGAAATCAATTCCGAACACCCTGCGTTTTAGCGAGGGGGACTTGCACCTGAACAATAGTTTAGCGAGAGCCGGTAAGAGCGGGACACGCTTAACAAGGCGCAGGGCCTTGATTGTCATGTTGTGTGCCCTTTCAGCGGAGAATCTGAATAGTATGGGTCTGATCAGCCATTTGTACATACCGCAAATATAATAATTATTATGCGGAAGGGACGAGATTGCCTACACTATTTCCTGGAAAGTTCCGTTGTCGTAGAAAACCACGACTTTGACTATTTTTGGCTGATTGGGTTGATTATCAGATGTTTCCGGCTCAAATTCGAAAATGTTAGGGGATTGAGGATCCGGAACAGGGGATTCCTCGCCGGTTATCTTGTACATCCGTCCACGTCCACAGACGAGCCATTCAAGATTGAGGTTGGGGAACTGCCTTGACAGACTTTCGATGAAATCATAGCCAGGTTTATTCCTTCCGGCCAGAATGTGCGACACGCTGGCCTTTGCGACACCGAGTCTTTCCGCGAGCTGCGATTGTGTGATGTTTTCGGCATTAAGGAACTGTAAAAGGCGATTGTTCATGACGGATTTCTTTGTTAACAAATTTAGTCATTTAATTTGGATTTACAAATTGAATATGTTGTGCAGATAGCTAAAATATGACTTCTGAAACTGCCGTAAATTAGTTATAATTTACTTTAGTAGAAGTTATTTAAATATCTCATAATTAATTGTATAGTTACTCGAAAACTTGTTAATTAAACCAATTCTTCAACTATAGTAAGATAGTTTTCCCGTATGTTCTAAATTTTAAAATTAGTTGATATTGTATAACTATCTGATTATCAGCTATTTCTGATTTAATTATATTTTTATTAAAATTTTTCTGATTCACTTCTGTGAACCATGTGAATTCTTTTTATCTTTTTTACATTTATTAACCATGATTCACATAATTGATCGGCTCAAAGTGGATTTCACATTCTCTAGAAAGTTGAGTTCACGTGTCGCTGGCAAGGTCGTGGAGAATTCTTAAATTCGCGTGTTAATTTGTGAATCACGTTGAATTTTGAATTCTCACGATGATACCTTCGATAAAGATTGAGGACTACAACTATGATCTGCCGGACGAGCGGATCGCTAAATATCCCCTTCCTGAGCGCGATTCTTCGAAGCTTTTACGCTACAGGGATGGCCATGTAGACGCCCATGTGTTCAAAGATCTTCCTGGATTGCTTCCAGAAGGCTCCATGATGGTTTTCAACGACACCAAGGTCGTTCCAGCCAGGCTCCATTTCCAGAGAGAGTCGGGTGCGCATATTGAGATTTTTTGCCTTGAGCCTGTGGCTCCCGCGGAGTACAACCTCGCGTTCGCCTCTTCTGAGCGTTGCTCGTGGAAATGTGTGATCGGTAACGCGAAGCGCTGGAAGGGTGATGTGTTGGGGATTTATAACCCGGAGAATGATCCCAGGGTAGCCTCATTGAACCTTAGGGCCACGCTTTCATCACGGGACGAGAGGACTGGAATTGTCGAATTCTCCTGGGATGGAGGGGAGCCTTTCTCCAATATTCTTGACATCTGTGGGTCCGTCCCGATTCCGCCATATCTCAATCGTGAGACAGAAGCCATTGATTCTGAGCGTTATCAGACATTGTATGCGAAGATTCGGGGATCTGTCGCCGCACCCACTGCCGGCCTGCATTTCACAGATAGGGTTCTCGATGGAATAAGGACGAAAGGAATTGATATTGAGGATGTTTGCCTTCATGTCGGGGCGGGAACCTTCCTTCCGGTCAAGTCTTCTGAGATCTCGGGGCATCCTATGCATCGGGAGCCTTTCGTTGTCAGTCTCGACCTTTTGAAAAAGATCAAAGACAATCATGGGAAGCTTATTGCTGTAGGGACTACATCCGTCAGGACCCTTGAATCGCTTTATTACGCCGGTGTCTCTTGCATCGAGAATGGAAAGCCGGAGGATGTGGGGCAATGGGCTCCCTATGAGAGGGAGTACCCATATTCCACTGAGGAGGCGATAGGGGCGATTATCGGATATCTTGAGGCTAACAGATTGAATGAGCTTAAGATAGGAACTAGGATTATCATTGTTCCGGGTTTCAAGTTCCGGCTTGTCGACATCCTTGTCACTAATTTCCATCAGCCGGAAAGTACGTTGATCCTGCTGGTCTCGGCTTTTGTGGGAGGCGATTGGAGGACAATCTACGACTTCGCCCTCTCGAACGGGTTCCGGTTCTTGAGTTATGGAGACAGCTCTCTCCTTTTCCGGCGGGACACTATTGCGAATGGCACCGAAAATACTTAAATTTGTTCCTGTTATTCACTCGATAGTTAGATAAATGGCAGACAAATCCGAATTCGATAGCATCTGTCCGTACAATGACGAAGAGGCGGTCAAAGCACTCGGGAAGGTTGCTAACCATCCTGCGGTGTTCGCCATTTCGGAATATCTCTTCCCGGACAGGCCTATAACTTACCTGCGTGACGCCCTTAAATCTGTCAGGAACATCGATGAGTTCCAGGAAAAGGTGATGAACGACGCTGTGCTCTGGTGCGTGGAGCACACTATGAATGAATTCTCTTACAGCGGGATAAGCTACATCAAAGGCATCAAGGGAAAGTTCCTTGCGATGTCTAACCATAGGGACATCATCCTTGACCCGGCCATCACCCAGATGGTCTTCTTCAAAAACGGTATTCCTTTGACGGAGATCTGTGTTGGAGACAATCTCATAAAAGAAAGTAGGACAGTTGAATATCTCCTCCGATCTAATCGAATGATTAAGGTCATTAGGGGCATCTCAGCCCGTGAGCTTTACCTTTCCTCTCAAGTGCTTTCAAAGTATATCCGGCAGACCATCACTTCCGGAAAAGCCTCAATATGGCTCGCCCAACGGCAGGGTAGGACCAAGGACGGGATCGACACAACTGAGCAGGGTCTTCTCAAGATGCTCGACATGAGCGGCGAGAAGTCATTCCAGGAGAATTTCAGCGAGCTGAACATCATTCCTTTGAGCATATCCTATGAGTACGAGCCTTGCGACGTGCGTAAAGCCCGTGAGATCCTTATCTCCAGGACCAAGAAATACGTCAAGGCCCGTCATGAGGACATGCACAGCATTGTGATGGGCATCAGGCAGAAAAAAGGTAATGTACACCTTAATTTCGGACTTCCTCTCACCGAAGGGGAGATCGAGGTGGCCAGCAAATGCGACAAAAACGACCGCTACCAGGCTATCCGCCAGGCGGTAGACAAGAGGGTGATCGCCGGCTATCACCTCTGGAAAACCAATTACATGGCTTACGACCGCGTCTGGAACACCACGAAATATTCCGATTTGTACACGAAGGAGGATGTCGAGGCTTTCGAGGCTTACACGGAGCATCGTCTTGACAAAGTTGAGAAACGACTGGACCGTGACGCCCTCAGGGACATTTTCCTCAGGATCTATGCCAACCCCGTTCTCTCTAAAGAGCGTTTGGCCGCCGGTGAACCTCTCAGACAGGAATAGATCGGGTTATGCTGGTTGATGTCTTGGTTCTTTTAGGTGGTCTCGCCCTTGTCATTCTCGGCGCTGAATGGCTGGTTGACGGTGCTTCATCGATTGCCCGTAAAGCTGGTTTAAGCGAGTTCCTGATCGGGATGACAATAGTCGGTATAGGTACTTCCATGCCGGAGCTTGTCGTGAGTCTTACCGGAGCGCTTAAAGGAAACGCCGACATCGCGATCGGCAATGTCGTGGGCTCGAACATCTTCAACGTGTTGATGATTCTGGGAGTGACCGCCTTGATCAGTCCGATCGCCATAACCCGGGAAAACAAGCGTCGGGATATTCCGCTGAACATCCTCGCGACCGTCCTTTTGATCTGCTTCGGGATGCAGCACACGCTCTTTGGAGTTGGTGGCAGTGACACGATTAACGCTTTGGAAGGTGGTGTATTCCTGATTCTTTTCGCTGCCTACATGTACCTTTCCTTCAAGACCGGGAATGTCGGTGACGAGAAAGAAGAAGAGTCTGAAAAGGAATCCACTAAGGATAGGAGTGTTTTTGTCGCGGTGCTTATGGTGATCGCGGGTTTGGCTGGTTTGGTGTTCGGTGGCGACGTGTTTGTCGACTCCGCTTGCCGGATCGCCCTGGAGGCTGGTCTTTCTGATAAGTTCGTGGCCATCACGATCCTTGCCGGAGGCACCTCCATGCCTGAATTGGTCACTTGTGTGGTGGCTGCCGCTAAGAATAAAGGAGCTCTTGCTCTTGGAAACATCATCGGTTCCAACATATCCAACATCCTTCTCATCCTAGGCGCGTCCGCATTGGCTTGCCCTCTGACGTTCGCGAACATGAAGGTTGTGGATCTCGGAGTCATAACTCTCAGTTCAGTCATGCTTCTTGTCAGCGCCTGGACCGGGCGTGACAATAAGATCAGCAGATGGGACGGAGCGTCTTACCTTTTGATCTTCGCCGCCTATATGGCGTACCTTTTATTGACAATTTAAATTATCTTGAATATGAAATTCCAAGCCACTGATTACAAACTGATGAATGTCGGCACCGGACGTGTCTTTGAAGATGCCGGATGGTCTTTGGCAGATCCTGAGGCTCCGGCCCCATCTCTGGTACGAGCTGTCTATTCCAATGAGAAATTCACCCCTAGGGATGACCTGAAGGGGCTTTACAGGTATGCCGAGTGGCTTCCGATCAAGAGGACCCTGCGCAAATCACATGCTCCCGTTACCTACAAGAGTAAAGGACTGGCTGACCTACTGGGGATGGATAAGCTGTACATAACCCTTTCGGGATATGTCCCGAGGAGGGGAGCGAAAATGGAGACGTGCTCATTTAAGGAGACTGAGGCGTTTTCCGTTTGCGCCAGACTTCCGAAGAATGACAAGCATATCCTTGTGGTCCAGTCTGCCGGCAACACGGCCAGGGCCTTTGCCCGTGTGTGTTCCGACAATGACATTCCGATCGTGATCTGCGTCCCTAACGACAATGTCTCAGATCTGTGGTTCACAAGGAAACTGAAGCCTTGCGTCAAGGTTATCGCGACCCCTCATGGTACCGACTATTATGATGCCATTGCCTTGGGTGAGAAACTATGCAAGGATCCCAGGTATCTTGCCGAGGGTGGCGCGAAAAATGTCGCCAGAAGAGATGGCATGGGTACGACGATCCTGAGTGCCGTGGAGACAATAGGACGCATCCCTGACGCTTATTTCCAGGCTGTTGGAAGTGGTACAGGCGCTATCGCCGCATGGGAGAATGCCTGCCGTCTCGCTAAGGACGGACGTTTCGGGGAGAACAAAATGAGGGTTTATTGCGTTCAGAACGCTCCCTACACTTTGATGTACGACTCTTGGAAAGCCGGTTCGAGGGACCTTGTCCCCATCAGTCCGGAAGATTCCAGGAAATATGCCGAGATCATTCTCGCCAAGGTGCTCTCAAACAGGAAACCGCCGTACAGCCTCGCTGGTGGTGTTTTTGATGTTTTGACGGCATCTGGCGGAGATTTCTTCAAGGTCAGCAACGATGACATTGTCTATTGGATACTGCAGGTCTACAACAAGGAAGGGTATGATGTCCTTCCGGCTGGAGCTTCAGCTGTCGCGGCATTGAAAAAGGCTCTTGATGAGGGAGTTGTGCGTCGGGACGAGACAGTGATGCTGAACATCACCGGAGCGGGAATGCTGAACGCCACGAGCAAGGGTTTTGAGCTCAAGAAGCCTGACCTTATCTTGAGCACCGATCTATCAGCGGAAGAGGTTATCGCCTCGGTTGACCGCCTGTTCTAGGCATAATATTTTGGCCAGCAGGATCGGAGATAGGCTTTAAGCCGGTCTTCGTGTGGATTGGGAGCGGGTTCGTAGAACACGGTCCCTTCCAATCCTTGCGGCATGAACTCCAGATCCACGAAATGCCCTGGATAGTCGTGGGCATATTTATAACCGTCGGCGTATCCAAGGTCTTCCATCAGTTTTGTCGGAGCGTTCCTAAGGTAAAGCGGGACAGCTTTTGTCCTGTCTTCCTTTACTTTAGCGAGAGCTTTTTCCACAGCCATATACGAGGCGTTGCTCTTAGGGGAGGATGCCAGGTAAACTGTCACCTCAGCCAGCGGGATTCTCGCTTCCGGCATTCCGATCTGATGGACCACCTGGAAACAGGCATTGGCCAGAAGAAGAGCGTTAGGATTGGCCAGTCCGACATCCTCTGAAGCGGATAGGCAAAGCCTCCGGGCTATGAACAGCGGATCTTCACCACCATCGAGCATGCGTGCCAGGTAATACACGGCGGCATTGGGATCGGATCCTCGGATTGACTTTATGAAGGCTGAGATTATGTCGTAATGCATCTCCCCGTCTTTGTCGTAAATGGCTATGTTCTCTTGGATCCTGTCGGTCACCGTCTTGTTGTCGATCACGATCTTGCCGCCTTTACCGGCGAAGGAATCAACGACTATCTCCAAGATATTCAGCAGCTTCCTGGCGTCTCCGCCACTGTAACGCAGCAGCGCCTCTGACTCTTTGATCTCGATGTCCTTCTCTTT
>ONUG01000150.1 GCA_900320965.1 uncultured Bacteroidales bacterium
CTGAGGTTTACCACCTCATAGTCAAGGCACCATGGTATCGTTCCTCCTGGGCCTATGTGATTTATATTCTGGTCTTACTGAGTTTACTGGCAGCAATGTTGTGGCTTTATATCCGTCGTCGCCGTCAAGAACTCGACGAAGAGAAGATGAAATTCCTTATCAATGCCACTCACGACATCCGTTCGCCGTTGACACTGATAATGAGTCCGCTTCACAAACTGATGAGGCGCGATCTCGACAGCGATGTAAAGGCAGAGCTGAAGACCATCGAACATAATGCCCAACGGGTGCAGAATCTTGTCAATCAGATTCTTGATATCCGGAAGATTGACAAGCAGCAGATGAAGCTACAGTGTCAGCCGACGGACATGGTACAATATGTAGGGAATATCCTGAAGTCGTATGAGTATACCGCTCGGGAACGGAATATGGAGTTTCGCTATGTGCCGGCTCTTGACTCTCTGGAGGTTTGGCTTGACCGGACGGCCCTTGACAAGGTGGTCGACATCCTTGACCCCGCTGGGTTGAAGTTCTCGGCAATCATCATTATTACGGCGTTCCTGATGGCTAACAACACTTATCCTCCTAGTCCAACCGAAAGATGGCTATATATTGTGTCTTTTCTGGTGATCGCAGTTATCGGGAATATGATTTCAAGATCAACTACAGTGGGACTTGGCATTTCGATAGCCTATCTTATAGTATATACTATTTCTTCCGGAGATCTGAAGTCAAGCGGAAAATTTCTGCTCTCTTTCTCAGGTCTTCTGGCTTTTGGAATAATCATAATGGTATATCTTTACAGAACCAACGCCGGATTCATGCAGAACCTTAGGTTCGGTTTCGAAGGTTTTTTCTCTATCGCCGAGAAAGGTTACTGGGAGACGAACTCCAACAACATCCTCAGGAGCATGATAGTCTGGCCAGAAAGCTTGAGTACATGGATTATCGGAGACGGTTATTTCGACAATCCGGCTTCAGACCCCAACTTTCTTGGTGAAGTCACAAAAGGCTACTACAGGGGTACTGACATCGGTTACCTACGGTATATCTTCTATTTTGGAATAATCGGACTATCCGCCTTAATAGCAGTATTCATGAAGTCCACAAAGATTTGCATTGACCATTTCAAAGGATATAAGTTTCTGTTCCTGCTAATGCTGGCGTCAAACCTTATCTGCTGGTTCAAAGTCTCTTCCGACGCGTTCGCCGTATTCGCCCCGTTCCTGTGTCTGGCATTCATGGAGGATGACGAGTTATGAGACTGGTATATTGCATACACTCGACCTATAATCCCGGAGGAATGGAACGTGTCCTTCTGAACAAGGTGCGTTACCTTGTCGGCAAAGGAGGATACGAGATATCTATCGTGACTACTGACCAGAAGGGCCGTCCATTTTTCTTTCCGTTCCCCTCGGAGGTCAAAATGACTGACCTGGGCATCAACTACACCGACGACAAGTTCAAGGACCCTTTCACAAAGATTGCTGGCTACTTCAGGCGCAAAAGGCTTCATAAAAAGCGGCTTACCGCCTATTTGAAAGAGGTACGGGCGGACATTGTGATCTCGCTATACCCTTGCGAATCCTCATTTATCCCGTCAATCAAGGACGGCAGCAAAAAGATCCTTGAATTCCACCAGTGCAAATTGGTTAGGCTGTGTTATGATAGGAAAGGGATAATAGGTCTGACAGACAAGATCAGGACGAGGATGGATGAAAGAATGGTCCGTCGTTTCGACCGTTTTGTGGTCCTTACCGAAGAAGACAAAGGCTATTGGGGCGATTTGCCCAACATCCTTGTAATCCCGAATGCCGCCCTGGCTATTCCGGAAAAGAAAACGGACCTTTCCGCGAAAAGAGTTATCGCCGTGGGAAGGCTTGACCATCAGAAAGCATTCGACCGCCTGATAAAGGCGTGGAGCCTGATCTCCCCTACCAGCCGCCCCGGTTGGAGACTCGACATCTTCGGACAAGGGGAATGGGAGGAGATGCTTAAGAATATGGTCACGGATCTCGGGCTATCAGACTCAGTCCGCATCAACGGACCCACCCAGCGCATCTTTGATGAATATTCGGCCAGCGCTTTTTTGGCCATGACATCTCATTACGAGGGATTCCCTATGGTGATGATCGAGGCCATGGCATGCGGCCTGCCTGTAGTCACTTTCGACTATCCTTGCGGTCCGAAGGACATTATCACGGAGGAAGTTGACGGGCTGATAGTCAAAGATGGAGACATTCAGGCCTTCGCCGATGCGATGGCTTCACTGATGAATGACAAGACCCTCCTCGAGTCCATGTCTGCCGAAGCCCCGAAGGTAGTGGACAGATACTCGGAAGAAAAAGTTATGGAAAAATGGGAAAACTGCTTCAGATCAATCCTGTCATAAGGGAATCCACCTCAACGGGCAGGATCATGAAGGAGATCGGGGCGCTTGCGAGCTCTTCCGGTTGGGAGAGTTATATAGCTTACAGCAAGGCAAGGGACGGGGTCAACGAGATACAAGGGTCAAAAATCGTTCCCGTAGGAAACAAGCCGGATCTGCTGTGGCACTTCCTGGCGACAAGGCTGTTCGACGCACATGGACTGGCCTCCAAACGGGCCACCAGGCGATTTATTCGGGAAATCAGAAGGATCGACCCTGATGTGGTTCATATTCATAACATCCACGGCTACTTCCTTAATTACAAGATTCTTTTCCAGTACCTCAAAGAAAGCGGCAAGCCTGTCATCTGGACTGTCCACGATTGCTGGCTTTACACAGGTCATTGCTATTACTATTCATCAGCGGGTTGCTTCAGATGGAAGGACGGATGCCATGATTGTCCGCAGAAGAAGGCGTTCCCTAAGAGTTTCCTCATTGACCGCTCGAGACAGAATTTCGAGGACAAGAAAGCGGCTTTCACTTCTCTTGGCAAGAACCTCACAATCGTCACCGTGTCGGAATGGATGAGGGACGAGATGCGGGAATCATTCCTTGGCGAATGCCGTTTCAAGGTGATTCACAATGGGATAGACCTTGATGTGTTCACAAATGTTGGCCCTTCGACACCACTCAGGGACCATGGAGCTAATATCGCCAAAAAGAAAATCATTTTGGGAGTGGCCAGCATCTGGATGAAAGAGAAGGGATTGGATGATTTCAAGCGGCTTGCGGAAAGACTCGACGACGACAAAGTGATTGTGCTTGTAGGGAAAATGACCGCCCGCCAGAAGGAGGACCTGCCGGAAAAGATAGTCACTATCGAAAGGACAAGCGATGTCCTTGAGTTGGCTTCCATGTACCGGTCGGCCATGGCTTTTGTCAATCCGACCTGGCAGGATAACTACCCTACTGTCAATATGGAAGCGACCGCCTGCGGCACCCCGGTCATTACCTACAGGACAGGGGGAAGCCCTGAAGCCGTGATCGAGGACCAGACAGGATTTGTGGTTGAGCAAGGAGACATTGACGGGATTATGGAAGCCCTGCGGAAGATCGAGGCTGGCGAAGGATGGGTTGACAGATGCCGCTCCGTCGCTGTCCAAAAGTTCGGGAAAAAAGATAGATATTCAGATTATATCGCTCTTTATGAAAGTCTTACAACTAGGTAAATTCTATCCTATCCGAGGTGGAGTGGAGAAAGTGATGCTGGACTTGACGGAAGGTCTGGCAGGGGCCGGGGTAGAGTGCGACATGCTCTGCGCCTCGTTTGGGCGGAGATCCTTCGCTGGCGCTCAGGATGACAGGGAGGGCAGGGTAATCGTTTGTCCGACCTGGTTCACTGCTTCTGGCACCATGATAGCTCCCAGGATGATTAGTTATTTAAGGCGACATGCCCGGGAATATGACATCATCCACATCCATCACCCGGATCCTATGGCAGGGATCGCATTATGGATAAGCGGCTATAAAGGCAGGGTTATCCTCCACTGGCACAGCGACATACTGAAACCGAAGATTCTGCTCTCCCCATATCTCCCTATTCAGAGATGGCTGATCAGAAGGGCGGAGAGAATAGTTGGCACTACTCCAACTTATGTCAAGGAATCGCCGTGGCTAACTGACGTTCAGGACAAGGTCACTTATGTCCCGATAGGTATCGAGCCCATCGTTCCGGATCCCGCGAGAATCAAGGATATTCAAGAGAAGTACGGTCACCGCAAAATTGTATTCTCCCTTGGAAGGCTTGTCCCCTACAAAGGCTACACCCATTTGATAGAGGCCGCCAAATACCTTCCTGAAGATTATGTTATCCTGATTGGAGGGACGGGGCCTTTGAGGGAAATCCTGGAAACACAAATAAAGGAATCAGGTCTGAATCAGAAAGTTAAGCTGCTCGGACGGGTCGAGGATGAGGATCTTCCATCGCTCTATGGCGCATCTTCGGTCTTCGTGTTGAGCTCTGTGGTGAAGGCGGAGGCTTTCGGAATCGTCCAGATCGAGGCGATGTCCGCTGGAGTGCCAGTGGTAGCCACAAAGATACCTGAGTCCGGAACAGCCTGGGTCAACGAGGATGGCTTCTCGGGATTGAATGTGGAACCTTGTGATCCAGAAGGACTTGCACGAGCGATCAGGAATATTTGCGATGATGATCAGACTCGGCACAGTTATAGCAAGAACGCATTGGCCAGATATGAACGATTGTTCAGATCTGAGAATATGATAAAAGAAATAATCAAGTTATATGAATCACAGTAGATTAATCACAATTTTGGCAGTTGCCCTGCTGGCAGCGTCCTGTGCCTCCCCTTCAAAGATTTCATACTTGAAGGACATGGAGGACGGGACTGTCTATTCAGCCTCCCCTGCCCCTGAAATCAAGCTTCAGCCCCAGGACAGGCTCTTGATCCGGATTATGGCTCAAGAGCCAGCGTTAGTTAGCCCATTCACAGATGCTTCAAGTCCCGCCGGTGGAAGCGGAGCAGGCCTGTACACGATTGACTCTAACGGTTGTATTGATTTCCCTGTTATTGGAAGATTGTCAGTAGCAGGTCGCACAATGGAGGATGTTAGGGATGAGATTGTAGAAAAGATTAAGATAAAAGGATATATTAAAGAACCGGAGGTCAGCATCTCCCTTGACAACTTCACGATCACTGTGATCGGTAAGACTGGACAAAGTGTCATGAAAGTCGATAACAACAGCATCAACCTGTTCCAGGTTATTGCGAACTCCGGTCTCGAACCCGCTGCGACTGACATCAAAAATGTCATGGTAGTTCGCACTGAAGAAGGCAAACGGTACTCCTATTCAGTCAATCTCCAGTCCAAAGATGTCTTCGACTCCCCAGTTTACTACCTCAAACAAAATGACATAGTGTATTTCAAACCTAAGGGAGTCCAATTATCTCAAACTGGGGAAACCGTCCTGAAGGTTTTCAGTTCCACTTTCTCATTCATTACATCTATCGGATACGTTTCCTGGTGGCTTAACGGAAGGAAATAAACATGACTGATCAGAACACAAATTCAAAAAAGGTAAATTCAAAAAAGGTGAACAACCAAGTCAACTTGATTGACATCCTGCTTTATCTCCTACGCTACTGGTACTGGTTCCTGCTTTGCGTTCTCGTAGCTGTCGGGATCACGTATTACTACTACGCCAAGACTCCCTTTGTCTATCGCAGCGACGCTACGGTCGTGATCAAGAACCCTGAGAACACCCAGAGGACAGTAAGGTTGGAGAACTACAGCAACAACATCAACAATGTCAATATCACGACCCAAGTTCTGGAGTTGCGGTCTAAATCCTTGATAAAAGGTGTTGTGGAGACTCTTGATGCGGACATTAACTACACTATTCGCAAAGGCCTAAGGGACATCGAGTTATACCACGATTCTCCAGTGTGGATACATCTTGAGAGAAGAGGGGATGATCTCCCTGTATTCTCCGGAAGGCTCATTCTCAAGGACGCTTCCAAAGTGTCTATTCGCCTGGACGGAGAGAAACCGATTGATGCCGCATTAGGAGACACCATCTCACTCGGAGGCCGTCAGGCGGTGCTTATGCCTGGAAAGGGATATTCCTCTGGATGGTATGGGAAAACCGTCCAAATCAGAAAGATTCCGACCTCAAGTGCGGTAAACGCTTTCCGCTCAAGACTCAGGGTAAGCCAAGCAGACTCGGAGGAATCAATCCTCACTCTTTCTCTCCAGGACTTCTCTCTTGACCGGGCGAATGATTTCCTCATGACTCTTGTCGAGAAATATAATGACGACGCCATCCGTGAGAAGAACAGGATTGCGGTCCAAACCGCTGAATTCATCAACGAGAGAGTCGGGATCATCGAGGAAGAGCTTGGTGATGTCGAGAAAGATCTCGCGAGATTCAAGAGTTCGCAGCGTGTCATGGATGTCGGAGAGACTGCCTCTGGTTACCTCAGCGAGGCTAGAGTCTATGACACCGAACTGCTCGCCATTGAGACCAGGCTTGCGATGGCTGATTACATAAGAGACTACATCACAAAGCATTACAGCTCTTATGACATGATCCCTTTCAACACTGGACTTGATGATCACAATGCTGACCAGGCTATC
>ONUG01000079.1 GCA_900320965.1 uncultured Bacteroidales bacterium
AGATTAGTAATACAGTAATATGGCTTTTTTGAAATTCAACAAGTCCGAGCTGGTCAATCTCTCATATTCATTGAAAAGGGAGATCATCAGCGCCAACAAGACTGGAGCCTATTGCAACACTTCCATAGTCACTTGCAACACCAGGCGTTACCATGGTCTTCTGGCGGTCCCGGTGGACAAGTTCGGAGGTAGGAAGCACCTGCTGCTCTCCTCGATGGATGAGAGCCTTGTGCTGAACGGCAAGCAGTTCAATCTGGGCATACACTGCTATGGCGACATTTATGAGCCCAGGGGCCACAAGTACATCATCGATTTCGAAGCCGACCCGGTGCCGAAAGTCACCTACAAGGTCGGAGGGATGGTATTGACAAAGACCATACTTCTCGTTCCTGACGCCGATCAGGTGATGGTCCGCTACGATCTTCTCAACGCTCCCGCGAAAGTCAACCTCCTGCTCACTCCTTTTCTGGCTTTCAGGGATATCCACGCTTTGACCCATGAGAATCCTTCCGCCCGCCAGCAAGGTTGGGAGATTCCTAACGGTATGGCTTGGAACCTGTACGACGGGTTCCCGGACCTGAATATCCAATTCAACACCAAGGGGGCTACCTTCGTCTCAACTCCGTGCTGGTACAAGGGTGTGACATATTCAGACGAGTACAGACGAGGTTTCGACTGCAAGGAGGACCTTTATGTCCCTGGTCATTTCGAGGTTGACATGAAGGAGGGAGACGCCGTGGTGTTCTCCGCATCTGTCGCAGAGGTGAATCCGGCCGGTCTGAAACGTCATTTCGACGCTCTTGTGGCCAAGGCTCCGCGCATCACTTCTTACCACGACCAACTGGTCCATTGCGCCAATTTGCTTATCCAGGACAGAAACGGAAAGAAAAAAGTCACTGCCGGATTCTCTTGGATGTACACTGGCCTGTTGAGGGAGACTCTCATGGCGGTTCCGGGGCTGACCTTGTTCGCGACCGGAGACACCGCTTCTTTCGAGGAGATCCTGGACAACCTCATCGCTGACGAGCAGGAGAGATTGTTCCACAAGACAACCCAGGTGGAAGCTCCGCTCAGATTGGCCGGCGCGTTGAGGCAATACATCCACTTCGGAGCTGATGCCGGGCATGTCTGGAAGAAATACGGATCGGTCGTCAAAGGCATCCTCGAGAGCTATCTTCCTGGGAGGAGGGCTGAGGTGACGATGCATCCTAACGGTTTGTTGTGGGCTCAGATGGAGGGATGGGCGCTTTCTTGGATGAATGCCTACATTGAGGGTCGTCCAGTCACGGAAAGGGCTGGATATCAGGTCGAGACTAATGCGCTTTGGTACCATTCCATAGCATTCGCCCTTGACATGGAGAAGAAGTATGGAGACGCAGGAAGCGCTTTTGTCAAGGAATGGTCAAGGATCAAGGATCTTATTAAAGAGAATTACCAGCCCACATTCTGGAACGCCAGGGCTGGCTATCTCGCGGACTATGTCGACAACGCCGGTCAGCATCTCGAAGTGCGTCCCAACATGATCTACGCTATTCTTGAGGAAGATATGCCAGTGGATCCTGAGGTCGCCAGCGCTATCCTGAATGTGATCGGTAACGAGCTTGTGACAAGACGCGGAATCCGTACCCTTTCCCCTAGAAGCGTTGATTATAAGGGAGTCTATGAGGGATCCCAGCACGATAGGGATCTCGCTTACCATGGCGGCAGCACCCGTGTGTTCCTGCTCGCCCCTTACATCTGGGTGTCATTCAGGCTCAGGGGCGCTTCCTTTGTCAAGAAGGCGGAATGGCTGGTTGAGGGATTCTATCAGGATCTTAACAAGCACGGGGTGGGAGCTTTCTCAGAGCTTTATGACGGTGATCCGCCCCACGAGCCGCACGGGGCGATTTCCTCGGCGCTCAGCACATCGGCCCTTTTGATGGCCGATTACGCTATCAATAAATACAAGGAGGAGTAATCCATGAGAGTTCTTATGTTCGGGTGGGAGTTTCCTCCCCACATCGCCGGGGGGCTTGGAACAGCTTGCTACGGCATTGTCAAAGGACTCGCCGAGAACGGCGTGGAGACCCTTTTCGTGATGCCTTCCGCATCGGGTGACGAGGACGGAAGTGTCGCCAGGATCATCAACGCCAGCGACGTGCCAGTGATGAGTGTCGCTTCCTCGGTCGACGAGTTCCTGGATAAGGTGCGTTTTGTCCGGATCGGATCAAACATGATCCCGTACACCAATCCGGATGAGTTCTATGAGTTGGTCGAAGCGGAGAAACGTCACAAGGAAGTGTCTGAGGATAAGATTTATGGCACTAAGTACCGCTTCTCCGGAAAGTACGGGTCAAACCTTCTCGAGGAGGTTGCCCGTTACGCCATGGTCGGTGGCACGATCGCTGTCGAGCATCAGGATGAGTTCGACGTCATCCATGCCCATGACTGGCTTACCTACCTTGCCGGCATCGCCGCCAAGGAGCTCACCGGCAAGCCTCTGGTCGTGCATGTCCATGCGACGTCTTTCGACCGCGGCACCGAGGATATGATCGATTCCAGGGTGTTCAGCATCGAGAAAAGAGGCATGGAAGCTGCTGACAAGGTTATAGCTGTCAGTGACTTGACTAGGAATATTGTTATCAACAAATACGGGATTGATCCTTCGAAGGTGGTGACCGTCCACAACGCCGTCGACTTCAGCGGCAGGGAAAATCTTCAGGTCGAGAGGGGAGTCAAGGACAAGGTAGTCACCTTCCTCGGCAGGATCACCTTCCAGAAAGGCCCTGAATATTTCATTGAGGCTGCCGCCAAGGTCTTGAAGAGGACCACGGGAGTCCGGTTCGTGATGGCCGGAAGTGGCGACATGATGAATCGTTGCATCCGTCACGCCGCCCGTCTGGGAATATCCGACCGTTTCCATTTCACCGGTTTCCTCAGGGGCACCGACGTCCAGAAGATGTTCGCTCTCTCTGATGTCTACATCATGCCGAGTGTCTCGGAGCCTTTCGGAATCTCTCCGCTCGAGGCCATGAGGAGCAATGTCCCTTCGATCATTTCAAACCAGTCCGGAGCCGCCGAAGTGCTCAAGTATGCCTTCAAGGTGGATTTCTGGGATGTCGACGCTATGGCGGACGACATCTATGCTCTGCTCAATTATCCCGCCCTCGCCAATTTCGCCGCTAAAGAGGGCTACGAGGAGGTCAACCGCCTAAAGTGGAACCATGCTGCGGCGAAGATGAAGAAAGTTTATGAATCTGTCATTAAATAACCAGCCATGAAAAAGAGTGTCTGTCTATATTTCCAAGTCCACCAGCCCACGAGGTTGAGGCTGTACCGCTTTTTTGATATCGGCAAGGATTCGCATTATTACGACGATTACACCGACAGGACCATCCTTCACAGGATAGCCCAGAGATGCTATCTCCCGATGAACCAGCTGCTTCTGGATCTTATCAAGAAGCACGGAAGCGATTTCAAAGTGACCTTCTCGATCACTGGATCTGCCCTTGAGCAGTTCGACCGCTACGAGCCGGATGTCGTGAGGAGCTTCAGGGAGCTTGCCCAGACAGGGCAGGTCGAGTTCCTGGCTGAGACTTACTACCACTCCCTTGCTTCGTTGGCCAACGAAGGTGAATTCAAGCATCAGGTTGAGAAGCATGTCAAGGCTATCGAGGATCATTTCGGGGTCACTCCCAAAGCATTCAGGAACACTGAGTTGATCTATTCCGACAGCATCGGCAAGCAGGTCTACGGCCTTGGCTTCAAGACTATGTTGACTGAAGGCGCCAGGCATATTCTCGGTTGGAAGAGTCCGGATTTTGTCTATTGTAACCCTCTCCAGCCCGGTTTGAAACTATTGCTCCGCAACTACCAGCTCAGCGACGACATCGCCTTCCGTTTTTCCGACAGGGGTTGGAAAGACTGGCCTTTGACCGCGGACAAGTTCCTCTCGTGGCTCAAGTCCGCTGAAGGGGATGTGGTTAATCTCTTCATGGACTACGAGACATTCGGCGAGCACCAGAAGGCGTCTTCCGGAATATTCGATTTCATGAGGGCCCTTCCGGATGCCGTCCTTGGCGACGGAGAACTCGAGTTCACTACTCCTACTCTCGCTGTCCGTAAACACAAGGCTGTGGGTGAGATTGAGGTTCCTGATCCGATCTCCTGGGCAGACGAGGAGAGGGATGTCACCGCTTGGCTCGGCAATGAGCTCCAGCAGGACGCTTTCAACAAACTGTACGAGCAGTCCGAGAAGCTCGCCCTTCTCAATAACGCTGTCCTCTGGGAGGATTTCGGCCATCTTCAGGAGAGCGACCATCTCTACTACATGAGCACAAAGTTCTTCTCCGACGGTGAAGTACACAGCTATTTCAATCCTTACAACACGCCGTACGAGGCATTTATCAACTATATGAACGCGCTCAGCGATTTCATCATCAGGATTGATGACGCTGTCGCCACCTTCGGTCAGGCATCCGTCCCCCAGGAGGTCAAACCACCTAAAAAGAAAAAGAAGTAAATGGCAAAAGAATTGATCAATCCGGACTACCTGTTCGAAGTCAGCTGGGAAGTCTGCAACAAGGTAGGAGGCATCTACACGGTTATAGCGACCAAGTCGCTGTATCTAAAGAGCCAACTCCACAAACATCACATTCTGATAGGTCCGGATGTATGGATGGACACAGAGAGCAATCCTGATTTCATCGAAGACAACCACCTTTACACTCTATGGAAAGCTCAGGCCGCTTCCGAGGGACTTCGCGTCCGGGTCGGAAGATGGAACGAGCCAGGGAAGCCTATCGCCATTCTGGTGGATTTCAAGCAGTACCTGACAAGGCAGAACGACATCCTGACTGAGTACTGGAAACGTTTCGGGGTGGATTCCATCTCCGGCAACTGGGACTACAAGGAGAATGTGCTTTTCGGCTATGCCGCGGGGCATGTCATTGAGAGTTTCTACAAGTTCAACCTAACCTCGGCTGACAAGGTTGTCGCCCAGTTCCATGAGTGGCAAACCGGCTCCGGTCTGCTTTATCTCAAAGACACCAAGATTCCTGTCGCCACGGTGTTCACGACCCATGCGACTGTGATCGGGCGCTGCCTGGCTGGCAACAATCTGCCTTTGTACAACTCCATGGCCTTGTTCGATGCCGACCAGAAAGCCCATCAGTTCGGAGTTGTGGCACGTCACTCTATCGAGAAGATCGCCGCTAAGAACTCTGACGTTTTCACGACAGTCAGCGAGATTACTGCAAAGGAGTGTGAGCTCTTCCTCGGAAGGAAGGTTGATGTCGTGACTCCTAACGGATTCGAGAACAGCATCACTCCGGCGACCGACGAGCTCTTCAATGAGAAGCGTAAAGCGGCACGTTCCCGCCTTATCGAGGTCGCTACCGCGATGAGTGGGGAAGAGGTGTCCAAAGATGCCATCCTGATCGGTATCGGAGGCCGGTACGAGTACCGTAACAAAGGTATCGATGTGTTTATCGACGCCCTCAAGAAGCTTTCGGACACCGATCCTGACGGAAGAGACATCCAAGCTTTTATCATGATCCCCTCCGGGCACAACGGAGCCGACAAGGAGCTAGTAGCTAAGCTCTCAGGGGCAGGTGATCCCACCTACACGACGCAAGTCTCCCACTACCTTATGGATCCTTGGTCGGATGTGATAACCCGCCGTTTCAGGGAGCTTGGATTCAACAACGCCAAGGGAAGCCGTGTCAAGGTATATTTCATTCCTTCATATCTCAACGGCAATGACGGAGTGTTCGGGAAGAAGTACTACGATCTTCTTGTCGGACTGGATCTCACCCTGTTCCCCTCTTATTACGAGCCGTGGGGATATACTCCGCTTGAGAGCCTTGCTTTCAGGATTCCTTCTCTCACTACCAGCCTCTCTGGCTTTGGAATGTGGGTAAGGAGTCATTATGGCAAGGATCATCCTGGCATCACGGTCCTGGACAGGGACGACAGCAACTATTTCGAAGTGGTCGACGGAGTGGTCGCCAGAGTCCAGGAGATAGCTTCGCTCGATGACGAAGGCAGGAAAGCTTACATGGCTTCCGCCAAAGACGTGTCGACTATCGCTCTCTGGGAGAACCAGATCCATTACTACAAAGAGGCTTATTCATTGGCCCTCGGCAAGGTGATCGATGCCCAGGGCGCTTTCCCCGACGATCCTAACAAAGACAAACCAATGGCATACAACAAGATAGAAATAAATACCCCCGCATGGAAGAGTGTGATGGTCACACGTCACCTCCCCGAGGCCCTTTCCGGGCTTGAGACCCTTTCCAAGAACCTCTGGTGGTGCTGGAATGAGAGCGCCAAGGCTCTTTTCAAATCAATAGATTCCGAGGTCTGGCACAGCACCAAGCACAACCCTATGGCCCTCCTGGACATAGTGAGTATCAAGAGGTTCAACATGCTCAGCAAGGACGACGCCTTCCTTCAGAACTACCGTGCGGTGATGGATGAGTTCAACGCTTACATGGCTCTCAAAGCCGAGCGTACCGATCCTTCCATCGGGTATTTCTGCATGGAATATGGCCTTGACACCTCTTTGAAGATTTATTCAGGAGGTTTGGGTATTCTGGCTGGTGACTACCTCAAGGAGACCAGCGACATGAACGTTAATCTCGTCGCCGTTGGCTTCCTTTACAGGTACGGCTATTTCACCCAGGTCCTCACCGGTCAGGGTGAGCAGGTCGCTCAGTATGATGCCCAGGACTTCACCAAGATTCCCGCCGAGCCTGTTCTTGACGAGAATGGCAACTGGATGACAACGAGCGTCGCCTTCCCTGGAAGGAACATCACCGCCAGGATCTGGAAAGTCGCTGTCGGACGTACGGATCTCTATCTTCTGGACACGGATTACGAGGCCAATATTCCTGAAGACCGTCAGGTCACCTATCATCTTTATGGTGGGGACTGGGAGAACCGCCTCAAGCAAGAGCTTGTCCTGGGTGTGGGAGGAATCAGGGCTTTGAGGAAACTTGGCATCAATCCCCAGATCTATCATTGCAATGAGGGTCATGCCGCGTTCACCGGGCTTGAGAGGCTCCGTGAATATATCCAGGAAGAGAACCTTGATTTCGGAGAGGCGTTGGAAGTCGTCAGGGCTTCCTCCTTGTTCACGACCCATACCCCTGTTCCTGCCGGTCACGACTCGTTCGATGAGGGTCTCTTGAGGAAATACATCGGACATTATCCCCAGCGTCTCAAGGTCGACTGGGAGACGATGATGTCCCTCGGCAAGCCCAACGGTTCTGACCAGAACGAGAAATTCAGCATGAGTTTCCTCGCTTCCAGCCTGTCCCAGAATGTCAACGGAGTTTCATGGCTCCACGGCGAGGTCAGTAAGGGCATATTCAACAGGATGTACCCTGGGTACCTTCCTGAGGAGCTTTTCATCAGCTATGTCACCAACGGAGTCCACTATCCGACTTGGGCGGCTGCCGAGTGGCAGAAGATCCACGCGAGAGTTTTCGGCCCCGAGTTCAAGACCCATCACTATGACAAGTCATGCTTCGAGGGGATCTACAAGGTCTCGGACCAGGAGATATGGGACACCAGGAAGGTGCTCAAATCCAGACTGATAAAAGTCGTCAAGGAAGTCATATCCGACCCCACTTCCTGCAACCATTATTCCCCTAGCCAGATTGTCGCGATCCAGGAGAACCTCAGGGATGACGTGCTCACGATAGGCTTTGCCCGCCGGTTCGCCACCTACAAGAGGGGAACTCTGTTGTTCACTGACCTGGACAGGCTTGATGCCATTGTCAACGATCCCGAGCATCCGGTCCAGTTCCTCTTTGCCGGAAAGGCTCATCCCGCCGACAAGGCAGGTCAGGATCTGATCAAGAGGATAATCGAGATCTCCAAGCAAGACAGGTTCCTCGGGAAGATTGTCTTTGTGCCTGGCTACGACATTCGTCTTGCAAAGCGTCTGGTGCAGGGTGTGGATGTCTGGATGAACAATCCTACAAGACCTCAGGAGGCTTCAGGAACATCAGGAGAGAAGGCTTCCATGAATGGTGTGATGCATTTCTCCGTGCTTGACGGCTGGTGGGTCGAGGGCTACAAAGAAGGCGCTGGCTGGGCTCTTCCTCAGGAGAGGTCCTACGACGATCAGGGCTATCAGAATGAGCTTGACGCCGCCACGATCTACACTATTCTTGAAAACGAGATCGCACCTGCCTATTACGATATTGATAAGAAGACCGGAATCTCCTCGACTTGGGTCGGTTACATCAAGAACACCATCGCCAAGGTGGCCAGCAATTTCACTACGAACAGGATGCTGACCGACTATTGTAACCAGTACTACTATCCTCAGGCCAAGAGAGCCGCCGAGGTAGAGTCAGATGATTTCCGTCTCGCAAGGAAGATCTCCGCTTGGAAGAAGAAGCTGCGCAGGGAGTGGAAGAACATCGAGGTCATCTCACAGACCCAGCCGGATGCGTCTTACACCCTTTCCATGCGGAACAGCCTCAAGGTCGAAGTTGTCCTGAATATCGGAGATCTGAGCCCTGAGGACATTGGGGTTGAGATCCTCTTTGCCACGATGGACAGCAAGCAAAGACTTCACATCCAGGAAAGGTACGAGTACAAGGTCGTGGATTTCAACGACGGAGTCGCTACTTACCAGACAGAGATCGTCCCTGACAAGACCGGTATGTACCAGGTTGCTGCCAGGATGTTCGCGAAGAACCCTCTGATGCCTCACAGGCAAGATTTCGAACTGGTGAAATGGTTGTAGCCACAGGCTTTTTTGACGGTGTCCATCTAGGGCACCGTCTTGTGCTTGAAAGGCTTGTCTCTTCCGCGAAGGAAAGAGGCGAGGGGAGCGTTGTCGTGACCTTCTGGCCTCATCCCAGGAATGTTCTGCAGGATGATGCGAGGAACCTGAGGTTACTTACGTCACTGTCCGAGAAAAAAGATCTTCTCTACTCAATTGGTGTGGATCAGGTCGAAGTGGTCCCTTTCACCAGGGCTTTCAGCCGCAAGTCCACTCGGGAGTATCTTGAGGAATATGTTGCCGGCCGCTTCGGCGGTACGGCCATCCTGCTTGGTTATGACAACCGGATCGGGAGTGACCTCCTTGGCCCGGACAAGATTAAGGAAGTGGCTGAGGGATTGGGACTTGATGTGATTATGACGGATTGTCTCTCTGTCCCCGGAGGAGTGGTCGTCAGCTCGACTAAGATTCGTGAGGCTATCTCTTCCGGGGATGTCGTGTCAGCCTCGGAAATGCTTGGCTATAAGTATTCTCTGACAGGTGTTGTGGTGGCGGGAAACCGCATTGGGCGCACTCTCGGATTCCCGACGGCGAACATGAAACTCTACGAGCCTTTAAAACTGCTTCCTGGCAATGGGGTATATTCAGTTGAGGTGGAGTCTCTCGGGCGGAAATTCAAAGGGATGTGCAATATCGGGACAAGGCCCACTGTCAATGCTGGCAGCGACCGGACTGTCGAGACGAATATCTTTGATTTCGACGAGGACATCTATGGTCTTGATCTCAAGGTGACTTTCCTTGGAAAGATCCGTGACGAGCGCCGTTTCGACTCGTTGGAAGCACTTAAAAATCAACTCATTCTAGACCGTCAGGCCTGCATTGGGGTTTAGAAACCCATCATTGCGGCAGGAGTGATATCAAGCGCTTTGCAAATCCGGCTCGCTATCCTTAGAGTGGGCTCGGATTTGCCTTTTACATAGTCATTTATTCTGGATGGGCTGACTCCTATTGTCTCTGCCAGCGCTTTCTGGCTTATCGCCTTCTCTTCAAGAGCAAGTTCGATCAGTTCCGCTGGCGAAGGCTTCTCGATCGGAAAATGCTCCTTCTCATACTCTATAACGACATCTGACATCAGGGAAAGCTCCAGGGCTTCCTTGCTGCCTGGATCTGTCTCGTCATTCACAAGCGGGAGAAGGTCCTCGATCCTCTCCAGAGCGTATTCGTATTGCATTTGAGTAAACCTGCCCATATTAAACCTCCTTCGCATTAATCTTGTCATATTCCTCATGCGACCCCACGAATCTTATAAACACGTAACCCATGATGAATTTAATAACCACAACAAGTCTGTAGCGGTTGCCCCTGATGTTGAACACGTAATGTTGATTCCCCACGTAGTCTGTTGACTGAAAGTCTTTCCGTATGTCCGTCAGCCCTGACCATTCCGCAT
>ONUG01000049.1 GCA_900320965.1 uncultured Bacteroidales bacterium
CAGGAGGCCAAAGCCACCTCTGAGGAGTCCGGCCAACTGGACGACATGTCGGAGGAGGAGAAGGAAAGGCTTTACAAGATGATTGGCCTCGGAGCCCTGAAGTATTTCATTATCAAAGTGGATCCCAAGAAGACCATACTCTTCAATCCCAAGGAGTCCATCGATTTCAATGGCAACACCGGTCCTTTCATCCAGTACACTCATGCGAGGATCCGTTCGATCCTCAGGAAGGCTGAGGAGCGCGGGTGGTTCGGCTCCGCTCACCAACCGGTCGACTCCGCTCACCAACCGGTCCCTGAGCGGAGCCGAAGGGCCGAGTACCAGTCTGTTGAGCTGAGTGCCAAGGAGGTGAGGCTCATCAAACTACTCAACCTCTTCCCGTCGAAAGTGGCTGAAGGTGCCGCGGCATATTCCCCGGCAGTCATAGCGAATTACGCCTACGACCTTGCCAAGGAATTCAACCAGTACTATCACGAGACTCCGATCCTCAAGGAAGAGGACACCTCGCTGCTTCAGGCCCGTCTTGTGCTGATCGACACCCTTTCCGCTGTTCTCCGCAGGGCCATGGGTATCCTCGGCATCGAGCTTCCCGAGCGGATGTAGCCCCGTCACACCTTAATACGAACAATATGAACAGATTAATTATCACCCTCTCATTGGCCGCTCTGACTCTCGCGGGCTGTGGGAGCGCGAAATCCGTCTCCGACGCCGACAAAAAGCTGAGCCGGAAAGCCGCTGAAGAATATTCGAAAGTGATCACCGCCGAATGGATCGCTGACAGCAAGACCGCTGTGGCGGATGTCTACAACAACAAACTCGCTAAGGACGGCGAGCTGGAGATGCCGCTGTGGTGGAAAGTCTACGGGGAGAAACCCTCTGACGGCTATTCACTCTACATCTCCCTTCACGGAGGCGGAGGAGCCCCGCCCCGCCTGAACGACGGCCAGTGGGACAACCAGAAGAAGCTATATGTCCCTAAGAATGCCGTCTACGTGGCTCCCAGGGCCCCTTGGAACACGTGGGACCTGTGGTTCCACGAGGGGATCGATCCGCTCTACGAGCAGGTGATCAGGATGGCTGTCGCTTACCTTGACGTCAATCCCGACAAAGTCTACATCATGGGCTATTCGGCTGGTGGTGACGGAGTTTGGAGGGAAGCGCCCAGGATGGCAGACCACTGGGCTGCCGCCTCGATGATGGCCGGACACCCTGGTGACGTCGGACTCGTCAATCTGCGCAACACTCCTTTCATGATCTGGTGCGGGGGAGAGGATGCCGCCTACGAGCGCAACACCCGTTGCAGGGAAAGAGGCGAGGAGATGGATGCTCTCCAGAAGGCCGATCCTGAAGGATATATTCATAAGACCACGATTGTCGAGGGAGCCGGCCACTGGATGAACAGGATCGACACCGCTGCTGTCTCTTGGATGGCCCAGTATAAGAGGAATCCCGCTCCGAAGAAGATCGTCTGGAAGCAGGAGGAGGTCTTGAAGAGGTTCTTCTATTGGGTGGAAGCTCCTGAGAATCAGCTTGCTAGAGGGAAGGAGGTCAGGCTGTCCGTCGACGGCTCGAGGATCGTCATCGAGCGTTGCGACTATCCATCGCTGACCCTCTGGTTGAATGACGCCATTGTCGACCTCGACCGTCCGGTGAAGGTTGAATATTCCGGGAAGACGCTTTTCGAAGGGAAGTTGCGTCGTTCTTCCGCCCTGATGAAAGAGAGTCTTTACGAGCGTAACGATCCCGGCTTTGTTTACTCTGCCAAAGTTACTGTTTCCTTATAGCTCGGTCGGAGTACTGTTTCCGCCTCCCTGCGCTTCGCGCCCTATCCGGGTAAATAGTCGGCGGGAACAGTCTCCGACCTCGCCACAGGGCAGCAGCGGTGGCGGAAATAACTTGAAATACAATCTTTAATACGATGGAGCCAGATTACATGTTCCCGACGTCGAAGAAGGAAGTGGAGGCCCTTGGGTGGGACTACATCGACATCATTTTCTTCACAGGCGACGCCTTTGTCGACCATCCCTCATTCGGGACGGCCTGTATCAGCCGCTGGCTCCAGAAGTTCGGCTACAGGGTCGCCGTCGTCCCCCAGCCCAACTGGAGGGATGACCTCCGCGACTTCAAGAAGCTTGGCGCTCCGAGGCTATATTTCGCCGTCAATTCCGGGGCCATGGACTCCATGGTCAACCACTATACCGCCGGCAAGCGCCTGCGCCACGACGACGCCTACACCCCTGAGGGGAAGGCCGGAGCTAGGCCGGATTATGCCGTCAGTGTATATTCCCGGATCCTGAAAGAACTCTATCCGGACGTGCCGGTCGTGATCGGGGGAGTCGAGGCATCGCTGAGGCGGCTCACGCACTACGACTATTGGAAAGACGAGCTGCGGCCATCTATTCTTCAGTGGTGTCCGGCGGATTACCTCTGCTACGGGATGGGGGAGAAGACGATGCTCAAGCTCACCCGGGCCATCGAGAGCCGCTGGAGTCCCCACCAGATCCGTCAGATTCCCCAGATAGCCTTCCGCATGAGCGGGCATCCGAAAGTCTCTGACGATGCTATTGTCCTCCGTTCATTCGAGGACTGCCTCGCTGACAAAAAGCTCGTGGCGGAGAACTTCCACCTGATCGAGACCAACGCCAACATGTTGCATGCCAAGACGATAGTGGAGCCGGTCGGGGACGGGTACGTCCAAGTCAACCCACCGGAGCCGCCGTCCACGACCGAGGAAATGGATTCGTTCTGGGACCTGCCTTTTACCAAGCTGCCGCATCCGCGGTATCGGGGGAAAAGGATCCCGGCCTACGACATGATCAAGGACTCCATCATCACGCACCGCGGCTGCTTCGGGGGATGTAACTACTGCACCATCGCGGCCCACCAGGGGAAATTCATCCAGTCCCGCTCGAAGGAATCGATTGTGGCTGAGGTACGTAGGCTTGCCGCAATGCCGGAGTTTTCCGGGAATATTTCTGACCTCGGAGCCCCCACGGCCAACATGTACATGATGAAAGGAAAAGACCCTTCGCTGTGTGCGAAGTGCCGCCGGAAGTCGTGCCTTTTCCCTGCCGTGTGCAAGAATATGGACCGCTCCCACGCCAAGCTGCTGGATCTTTACAAGGCGGTCGATGCCGTGCCAGGGGTTCGTCACTCCTACATCGGCAGCGGCATCCGGTATGATTTGTTCCTTTCGGAAGACGGTTTTGTCGACTCCACTTCGAAGCCATATCTCCGGACCCTTATCCTGGACCACACTTCAGGGCGTCTTAAAGTGGCTCCGGAGCACACCGAGGACAGGGTGCTGCAATATCTCGGGAAGCCGTCGTTCCGGCTCTTTGAGAGGCTGCGGTTCGAGTTCGACAAGATCTGCCGGGAAAACGGGCGTCGGACCGGGATAGTGCCGTATTTCATCTCGTCGCATCCGGGATGCACCATGCGGGACATGGAGAACCTTTCGAGGCATCCGGCTTTGAGGGGAATATTCATGGATCAGGTGCAGGATTTCACTCCGACTCCTATGACCACTTCGTCGGTCATGTTTTACACCGGATTGGATCCTCGGACCATGCGTCCTGTGTTCGTCGAGAGGGATCCTGAGCGCAAAAGAAGGCAGAAATCATTTTTCTTCAGAAAAAAGTGACGTCTGTTGTGTCGCGATTAAGAAAAAAGTCTTAATATTGCACCCGAAATGAGTAAGACTATGAATCCAGATTTAAGGAGAAGACATGTCGTCAGCTACGAGAACATGTCAGAGGAGTTAGCTGCGCTTTTTAATGAGAAGTATCCCAGGGGTTTCAGTGATTACCTCCAGGATCTTGTTCAGTACAAGAAGCCGGACGGTACACCATTCAATGCCGTGACAATTGAGACTCCGGACTCGATTTACCTTGTGAAGATCAAGCTTAAGACTGATGATGCCGAGGCGCTTGAGCGTTGGCTTGAGGGCGAGGAAGACGCTGAGAATGAGGAGGTCGCCGGATCCTCTGCTGATGCCGCTGCTGATTCGACTCTTCCAGATGACAACATCTCCCAGTACGGGGCGGATGATGGTGGAGACGACGCTTGATATTCAGTCTTACTTACTTTTCGGTAAGGTTGTATTTCTGAATTTTACGGTTTTTCCGGTTATTCCGGTTTTACGATTTTACGTTTTCAGGTTTTTACGATTTTAGGTTTTTCCCGTTTTTACGGTCATTTACGCTCCCGTGCCCGAATCCAAGCGTTCAGGCGCGGGAGACCGCTTTTAAGCGCTAACCCTTATGCCCAGCGCTTACCCTTTCCCGGTGTCCCTTCGGCTGGGACACCGGGCAAACATCCGGGCCTTAAACCTTCCCGGTGTCCCTTTTTTGGGGACACCGGGCAATATTCAGGCAAGCATTCGGGTTTTTACCCTTTTCCCAGCACTTACCCTTATCCCCAGTGCATGCCCTTTCACCAGTGCTTGCCCTTTCCTGGTGTCCCTTCGGCTGGGACACCGGGCAAACATTCGGGCCTTAAACCTTCCTGATGTCCCTTCGGCTGGGACACCGGTCAAACATTCGGGCCTTAAACCTTCCCGATGTCCCTTCGGCGGGGACACCGGTTAAACATTCGGGCCTTAAACCTTCCTGATGTCCCTTCGGCGGGGACACCGGTCAAACATTCGGGGCTTAAACCTGCCTGATGTCCCTTTTGGGGGGACACCGGGAAATACTTTGGGGTGTGCTTGAGGTGTGGGAGCGGTGTGTGGGCAATGCATAAGATGGGCTGGGGTATGTGTAGGAATGTGGGGAAGGGAAATGGGATGGGAAATGGTGGAAAAAGATGTGGGGTGATGTAACAATCCGGGAAAAGTTTCGTTTATTAGATGAGAGCATTTAAGGATTCATAGATAGTTCTGATGACGAGGGAAGAGTCCATAAGGATCTATAAGACGTATTCACGGAAGTTGTTCAATGTCAGCTTCCGGATAGTCGGTGATAGTGCTTTGGCGGAGGAGATTATGCAGGATACGGTGCTCAAATTCATTAAGTTGCAGGGAGACGTGATGATCAGCCAGTCAGGACCAACCTGCCCGGGCGGTCAAGACAGGGTCGGGGCGTGGCTTGTGAGGACTTGTGTGAGGGCGTCGATTGATGCTTTGAGGAAGTTAAAGAGGGAGAGGGAGTTCTTGGAGGATTTCGCGTCACATGAGGCGGTGGATTATCCGGAGGATGATTTTTTACCTGAGGAATATTCGGTCGAGGCGGTCAAGCAAGCGATCGGGTCGCTTCCTGGGCCGTACAGGCTGATTCTGACTTTGGTACTGATCGAGGGGCTGGACTATGAGGAGATCAGCGGATTCACAGGGGATAATGAAGGGACGTTAAGGACGAGGTTCTCCAGAGCTAGGAAAATGCTTGTGGGGAGGCTGAAGGAGAGGCGGTAGTTGGTTGGAAATGAATATTTAGAGTCGCGATGGATAAGTTAGAGGAATACTTTAAGTTGAATAGGGAAGCTTTTGATGATCAGGAGATTCCCGAAGGGCACAGTGGTCGGTTCGAGGAGCGGTTGGAGACCCTTCGCTACGCTCAGGGTGACAGGATGGCTGATCAGGTCGTCGATGACAAGGTGGCGAGTCGGAAGGTCCGGAACATGAAGCCGCTGGTGTGGTTTGCATCCATAGCTTCTGCCGCGGCTGTGATCGCAGCTGCGATATTCATAAACAAGGCAGCGATAGATTCTCCGGCGGACAAGGCGATAGATTGGTTCCTCGGAGTCGGGGACGATCAGGCGCTAATCTGCCAGACATATTACAGCAAGGCCGCCGAAATCTACGAGGAGGCGCTTCGTGGCGGAATTGACGAGAGCACAGAGTGGCAAATGGCGCTGATGCTTAGGGATGACGCCGCTTTGATCGATCAGCTTCCCGACGAGATGAGCAATGAAGAGAGGGCTGAGGTGCTGAAAGATTACTATGGAGCCCTACTTGATGGAATGAATAAGATGAAATAGTCTAAATTATTAAATATCATGAAGAGATTAATTGCATTTTTGGCCGCATCATTGGCCGCGTTTATTATGAGTGCCGCTCCGGCTCCCATAACTAAAGACTACAATCTCAAAGGATTCACCGGTCTGCATGTCAGCGGACTGGTCTCAGTCGAATTGACAAAAGCTCCTGACTGGAAGGTCAGTGTTACCCTTCCTCCTGAGCTTGAGGAATACCTGGTCGTCAAGACCTCTGGAGGAAACCTGTCAATATCTCTTAATAATGTCCCTGCCAAAGTGCTGAGGAGGTTCCGTGACCTTGAGATCAAGGCCGAGATCGCGATGCCAGAACTCAGGACACTTGAGATGAGCGGGGCGACGTCACTTTCGTGTGGTGACACTTTCGACATTGGTTCAGAGACATTCAAGATCGAAGTTTCTGGAGCATCCAAGGTCAAACAGCTGGGAATCAATGCGAAAGAGTTACGTGCCCAGATAAGTGGAGCCACTGGAGTCAATCTGAGCGGATCTTTCGGGAGGGTATATTCACAGGTGAGCGGCGCTGCCAAATGTGTTTTTGACGTCGAAGCCGAGACTCTGACCGAAGAGATCAGCGGGGCGGCGAAGGTCTACAACACCGGTGAGTATAATGATGTTAATGTCGAGGCTTCCGGGGCTTCGGTTTTCTCAGTGAAAGGTTCTGCCGACCGTATGGGGCTGTCCGGATCAGGCGCTTCAAAGATGGAGCTTTTCGGGTGCGAGGTCGCCAAGGTGAAGGTTGACCTTTCCGGAGCCGCATATTGCGAAGTAAACGCTTCGGAGAGCATTGATGTCAATGTCAATGCTGGGGCCAGCCTTCGCTATAAGGACAACCCCGATGTCGTGGTCAACACTGGCAACATCGGCAGGGGAGCGTCCGTACAGCGGGTGAAATAGGGGCGTGAGGGTCAGAAGGTGAGCTTGACGACGTCGTCAGTGCGTGTGCGAAGACCTTCCGGGACCTTGAATACAACCGCTCCTCCAACGAACATATATTGCACAGAATCTCCTGTGCGCAAATAAGTTACATTCTTGGGCCGGCGTCTCGACAGGATCGAGACCTGGCCCTTGAAATTTGGTAGCAGGTGAGCGTATATGGTGGTGCCCCTGGTGGTCAGCGGCACGTTGGAGTTCTCCACTCCCGGGGTAGGGCCGGCCCCTTCAAGGGACTCGCCGCTATGCGACCGCCAGGCCTTCAGGCTGTCGAGTTTCGAATAGAACACTTCGGACATATTCCCTTCGCCATCCGGGCCGACGTTCGGCAGGAAGTTGCCTCCTAGCGATCTGGAAGCCACATATTCATCAAAAAACCAGCTTAGCGGACGGAAGGTTTGAGTCCGGTCGTGTCCCCAGCCGCCGCCTCCGTGAGTCCAGATGTGGCAGTGCTCGAACCATTCTGAGGGGCGGTAGGTCGGTTTAGTACATTCGAAGGGGGTGGTGAAGTCGCCGATCCTGGCGGACGTGCCTTCGGGGTTGTCGGGGTCGACGATGTTCGCCCAGCGGTCGTTGATGACTATGTCCGGCTGCAGTGAGCGGATCCACGAATATACCTGATCATTGTTCTGGTCTTTAATTTCCCGCCAGCCCATGCCGTCGAGCCAGAGGATGTCGATCTTGCCGTAGTTGGTCAGGAGTTCCTCCAGTTGAGTGAACACATAGGCCAAGAATTTACGGTAGTTAGCCATGTTTTCCTCATGTGTCACTTTAGGTTTGGAGTCCTTCCAGGTCTTAACGTCAAACCAGTCGTCAGTGAGGTCGCCGGGGAAGAGCCAGTCCCTGGGTGAGTAGTAGAGCCCGACTTTCAGGCCGGCTTCGCGGCACGCCTCGACATATTCCTTGACAAGATCACGGCCCGGGAAATAACGGCCGATCCCGAATCCGTACTTTGAAGGCCAAAGGGCGTAGCCGTCGTGGTGACGGGCTGTGAGTACGGCGTATTCGAAGCCGGCTTCCTTGGCTGCTTTCAGATACGGAAGTGGTTGATAGTCAGGGTTCCAGGTGGGTGCTTGGCCGTAATAGATCTCGGGGGCGCAGTAGCCGCTGTTCCACTCGTAGCCTTTGATCATGCCCCAGGAGGGCTGGGCGCTGACTGGGCTGTGGATGCCCCAGTGCATGAAGAGTCCGAGGCTCGCTTCGGGGAACCAGCGGGCGCCTTTGGATGGGTTGGGGTAGGTGAGGGGCTTTTTGAGGTGGGTGCTTGTGATTTGGGTGGCGCGGTCGATGTCGGCTTGGTCGATGGTGTACCATGAGGGGTCGACGAATTCCCGCTGGGCGGTGGCGTTTGCGGCTGCTAGCAGGGTGGCAATGAATATCAGGGCTTTTTTCATGCTGCTAATATAATACAAATGCCATTTTGTCGCAATATTATGCTCTGACGGCGGCAAGACTGTCGTGGCCGACCATTTACCCGGATAGGGCGCGAAGCGCAGGGATGTTGCGATTTGTCAGCGGCGGCAAGACTGCCGTGGCCGACCATTTACCCGGATAGGGCGCGAAGCGCAGGGAGGCTGCGGCAGTCTAGCCGCGTTGCTAAGCTGTCTGGAACATGGCTCTGCAGAGGGTGTCGCCACCGGAGCTGGCGAGGAAGAAGAAGCTGGAGTCGCAGATCTTCTTGAAAGCGACAGAGAAATTATCGGTAGCAGAAGGCTCACCCTTGAAATCCATGTCAATCCTGTACTGAAGTCCTATCAACTCGTCAATATCCGGCAGGGCAGACTTGAATTTGGCTATAAAACGCCGAGCCGTACGAGATGGATTCTCGGTGATAAGACTCCTTTTCGACGAATCGGGCATTAACCACTCGATTTTGCCCCTTCCAATCTCATGCCCCTCACTATCAGTTATTGAAACATTTCTGTTTAACAATGTAACAATATTGTTAAGCCCTGAATCGACCAAAATATTGATGCTATCACCCTTTTTTGACCTCTCATCGATCTCAAAAGAGCACCTTGAAAGCGCGCAACCAGGATAACCTTCTTCCAGCATGGTCCTGAAAGCCGCATTTACTATGTAGCCGCAAAGGGATGCGATTGAGACAAGGCCGTCTTTCGCAGCGGCATCCGGGGAGATGGTGTATTCGTAAGTTCTCATAATAAAGGCCTGTTTTGAATTCTGTGCAACACAAAAGTATTTAAAAGAATTCTTGGGACGAAAATGTTGTGGTATTTTACCTATTATTTGTTATTAAAATCTTGTTTGGCGGAAAAATCTACGTATATTTGGGACGAAAAACGAGCATTTTCGTTTTCGTCACATTTTTACTAAGGGATTAATTTAGGATATGGAATCTATTCTCAGAGTGTCTAAAGGGTACGGGAACCAGGTGAAATACGCTGCGGTTCTTCCGGTTTTTTTCTTCTTTTTCATATTCGTCTACACTCCTTTCGGATTCCGGGAGTTCTACACTGTCGGAGGCAAAAGCTGGACATTCCACCTGCTGATGCTTAGCTGTATCATGGTTGGCGTCCTTGCGATCACCCGCCTTTTGTTCAGTGTGTTGTACAAATACGTTGAATTCCAGTGGTGGCACTACCTTCTCTGGTGCGTCGGTGAGGTTCTTGTCACTTCCTTTTTCTTCGCTCTCTACACCGCTCTATTTTATCTTGGCAAGGGTGGTATGCCTTATTTCAATGCTCTGTCATATTGCTTTAAAATTGTCTTTATGACTCTAATTTACCCGTATGTGATTGCTATCGCATTGCGGATCATTGACAATAAGCGCAAGGATCTGGAGGAGGTCGCCAAGGAGCCGGAGGACAAGCTTATCAAGTTCTATGATGAGCACAAGCGTCTCAAGCTGACGATCGATCCGGCTGCTGTCTTGTTTATTGCTGCTGACGAGAACTACATCAAAATCAATTATTTAGAGAATGATAGGGTCAGAGTCTATCAGCTTCGCAATTCGATGAAGAGTTTTGAGTCGGATGCGGCGAAGCATGGTTTTGTTCGCTGCCACAGGTCATATTATGTCAACCCCCGGCACGTCAAGTTGCTGAGCCGGGGGAAGGACGGAATTATCTATACTGAGTTTATTCGGGAGGGCGTCAGCCGTATCCCTGTTAGCAAGCAGTACTATCAGAAGCTGGCTGACATGCTGTAGTGTCGTTGTTGGCAGTTCCTGCCGTCTCGCCGGCAGGAACTGCCGACAATGCAGCGACATTAGTATTCAAAGCCGAAATATTCGCCTTTGCGGTCGGTGGGGACTCCGGTCTTCATCCAGGCGGGCATCGGGGCGCCCTTGAGGTAGTGGTCGAAGAACTGCTGGAGCCTGCGGGAGAGGTCCTTGCAATTGCGCCTTTCCACAAGGTTGTGGGCCTCATTGTTATATTCAAGCATCCAGACGGGCTTTCCGAGACGCCTCAGGTCTGAGAAATATTCGATGCCCTGGTACCACGGCACGGCGCCATCATTGTCGTTGTGCATGATCAGCAGCGGGGTCTCGACCTTGTCCGCATGGAAGATGGGGGAGTTCTCGATGTAGAGGTCGAGGCCGCCCTCGTCCCAAAGGGTCTTGCCGATTCGGCTCTGGCCATTCTCGTACTGTCCGGCACGGGTCATGCCTGATTCCCAACGGATTCCGCCATAAGCGGAGGTCATGTTGCTCACTGGAGCCCCAGCTCCGGCGGCGGCGAACATGTTGGTGCGAGTCACGAGCCATGCGGTCTGGTAGCCGCCCCAGCTCTGGCCCTGGATTGCCATCTTGGACTTGTCGGCGAAGGGATAATTCTCACATAGAGCCTCGGCACCGGAGCAGATGCAGTTGTAGGCGCTCTCGCCAGGGTGGCCGTCTTTGTAGACGATGTCCGGGACAAACACGATGTAACCTCTTGAGGTGTAGAAGCTTAAGTTCACCGTGGAACGGCTCGGGGCCGGAGCCCAGAAGTTGTAGAGCTGATCTGAATATTTCTCGTAGAAATAGATCATGACGGGAAGCTTCTCGCCAGGCTTGATGCCGTCGGGAATCATGACGATGCCTTTAAGAGGGGTGCCGTCGTAGGCCTTCCACTCGAAGAGGTTAGCGCTTCCCCAGCGGTAGTCTTTGATCTGGGGATTGATCGCGGAGATCTTTTCGCTCGATGCGAAATAGTCTGATGTTGAATACAGATCGAACGGATGCCTGAAGTTGCCCTTCAAATAAGCGATCGAACCGTCAGGGCCCATCACGGGGCTCTGGAAGGTGACCGTGTCGGTGAAATATTCAAGAGTCTTGGCGGGCTTGGCGAGGCTCAGGCGGCCGTAGCCGTTCTTCTTGTCGTCCTCGTTCTGGACACTGAGGAACAGGTCTTCCTTCGGGTTCCATGAGAGGCCGACGCCTGTGCGGCGCTCGTTGGGGGTGCGCTCATCTCGCCGCAAGTCGATCACCTTGAAGCGGTTGTGGTTGTTCCTGCCGGTCGATGCAGTCAGGTTCTCGGCCTTGGAACCGTCGGGAGCGAACTTCCAGACGTCGTAGCGGTCGATGATCAGAACGGCCTGGTCACCCTCGATCCATTTCGGCATACCCTCGTACGGACCAGGGTAGGCGGTCGGGTGGTCGTCGTCCTCGGTGTGGAAGGCTACACCAGTCTGGCTTGTCAAGTCGGCGGTCGCCCCGGTCGCGATGTCGTAGGTGCACCACGCACGCTTCGCGGGGTCGAACCATATTAAATATTTCCCTTCAGGAGAAACGTCGAACCTGCTGGCGTTGAATCCTTTAGCGATAGGTTTGCGGCTGCCGTCGGACAGGTTCACGAGGGCGTAGTCGCTGAAGCTTCCGTCAGCCCACATCGACTCACGGACGAAGTCGGAATTGTCTCTCGAGAGGGCGAGGCCGGTCTTGCCGCCGGCGATCAGGCGCACGTTGTCGAACTCGGAGGTGGTGAGGGGGATGATTTTTTTGTCAGCCTGAGCATTTGCGAAGGGTCCGAGGTTGATCACCGCTGAATATGTCTTCCTGATCGTCGCATCGACGCGCTTTTTCTGCTGGGGTGGGGTGTAAGGGGCATCCCAGTTCCAGATGTCCAGCTGGGCGGTCTCGAAGTCAATGATCGTCGTGTCTTTGGGTGGACGGATCGGGGCGATGCCGGTCATAATCCTTTGTCCATCAGGGGTGAAGTAGATGTCGCTGTTTTCGGTGAGGGTCCACTGCGGGGTGCCTGCGACGGTCGTGCCCTGAGGAACCAGCTCTGTGACCGCCCATTTCTGGGAGGCCGTGCCAGATGCGGCCACGTTTCCGGCACGGGACGCCAGCATCAGCGCGCACCTCTTACTGCCGGTCTTGTTCGAATCTGTGGTCTCCGTGAACGCCAGCTGCCTTGAGGCATCGTCGAACGCCGGGTGGAAATATTCCTGGGCGCCGCTGCGCAGGGTGTCGAGGACAAGGGTCGGGGCGTTCCCGGTTGCGGCCGGCTCGTAGGAGGCCAGGATCACCGCTGTGGCGCTGAGGCTGTCCTTCTTGTCCTTCTTGGAGGTCAATGCCAGCAGGTCGCCATCATTGTTGAAAACGAACTTATCAATATTCTTCAAAGTGTCCGCCTGCCATGTTCCCGGGGTCAGGAGTATAAGGCCCGATTTGGAGACCTTCGGGGTTTCTTTCCAAGAGGATTTATAGGCGATGAAAGGCATTCCGAATATTCCGGTAGAATAAGATTCCGCATTGGAGAACTTCTTAACCGTCATTGTGTTTATGTCGATCACCGCAAGCGAATCTTTAGATTGCTCATCTTTCTTTTTCTTCTTGATTCGCTCCTGCCTGGTTTTGGCGAATTCGGGCTTGATCCGGCAGACGACCCAGCTTCCGTCAGGGGATAGGGTAGGCTGGTAGCCGCGCGGGATGGCGAGCTCGGAAGCCTGTCCAGTCTTAGTCTTGTTGGACTTTGTCTTGCTCTTTTTCAGAGACTTGTCGACTCTGACAAAGAGTGTCCCGTCGCCCTCTTGTGGGTTCACATTCCAGACGAGCACACTTCCGTCGTCACTCTTTTTGACTCCCGACACGCTCTGCCAGGAATCGTAGACATCATGGTCCAGGGGTTTTTTCTGGGCCTGGGCCTGGGCTTGGTTCAGCCCGCTCCAGATGGTCATTGCCACGGCGACTGCCGCCGCCAGTCTTACGTTACTCATGTTATTGAATATTAATAATTTCCACAGTTATGACCTTCACGGTCTAATCGTTCGTTTCTCGGGCCGGTTGTTCTTTTCTTGGGCCGGTCGTTCGTTTCTCGGGCCGGTTGTTCTTTCTCGGTCCGGAGGGGGATTTCACGCGCGTTCCTTTCGGGGCTGCCTGTCGTTTCCTGATTTTGGTTGACTCGGGTTTATAGATTATTACTGGTAAAAGTTGACCATTCGTCGTTATCCCTAAGATGGGTTTACCATCCGAGTCT
>ONUG01000014.1 GCA_900320965.1 uncultured Bacteroidales bacterium
CGTCTTTCTTTTCCATAATTATGTATCTGTTATTATTTTATTTCTTGAAATCAACCTTCGGGATGACGGAATTGACATCAGCGAAGCCGAATGTCTCCTCCTTCTCCACGATTATTTTTTTCTTCTTTCCCTCCACAGTCTCCTTCTGGGTGTACCGGAGAGTGATCCCCTCGTCATCAGCGGCGGAGAGGATGCCGGTCAGTTTCCTGCCTCCTTTCAAAAGCGCGGTCACCTGGGTCCCGATCGCCTTGCCGAATTGTCCCCGGACCTTGAACGGCTGGTCCAGGCCGGCGGAAGAGACAGTCAGCGAGTAGTCTTCGGCGTCTTTGTCAAAAGCGCTGAGAAATGCGTCGTTAAGGGCGACACAGTCCTCGAGGTCGACCTCGCCATGCTCTTTTTCCACCGTGAGAGTCACGTCATTGTCTTTGCTGACAGTGAGGTCCACGATAAAACAGCCTCTTGAAGCGACATGAGGCTCGATGGTTTTTAAAATCAAATCCTTATCCATGTCCATAAAACAAAGATAGGAGACGCCTGACGTCACCTATCTCTCACAACATCCGCAAAGATAGCGATAATTTAGGGAAAATGAAAATAAATCGTTTACTTCGCGTAAATTTTAAAGATTTTACCGGAGTTAAGATGGAATTCACCGCTAAGCAATTGGCCCAGGCGTTAAAAGGTACGGTAGAGGGCGACCCCGGGGTGACAGTCACCTCTTTTGCGAAGATCGAGAATGGCAAAAGCGGCCAGCTTTGTTTTTATGCCAACCCGAAATATGAGAAATACGTCTACACTTGCAAGGCGAGTATATTATTGGTTAATAAGGATTTCCAGCCTAAAGAGCCAGTCGCTCCGACCTTGATAAGGGTTGAAGACGCCTACAAATCTTTGGCGGATCTTTTGAAATATGCCGCGGCCCAGAAGCGTACGTACCGCAGGTACAGGGGGTTCCGTTCATCCTGGTTCCTGTCGACCAAGTTCGGGAAGAAAGTTTATCTTGGCAACCACTCTTATGTGGGCCGTCATGCCAAGATCGGCGACTACACCAAGATATTCGAAAACGTCTACATCGGCGACAACACCGTCATCGGAAAGCGCTGCCTGATCTATCCTGGCGTGGTGATTTATCCTGGTATGGTCATAGGTGACAATGTCATCATCCATTCCAACGCCGTTATCGGTTCGGACGGTTTCGGGAACGCTCCTCTTCCTGACGGCACCTGGGAGAAGATAGAGCATCTGGGCAATGTCGTCATCGGAAACAATGTCGAGATCGGCGCGTGCACGACAGTGGACAGGTCAGAGATGGAGTCAACCATCATTGGAAATGGCGTGAAGATCGCCAACATTTGCCAGATCGCCCATAATGTCCAGATAGGAGACAACACGGTAATGGCGGCTCAGTGTGGAATCGCCGGATCGGCCAAGATCGGGAAGAACTGCATCATCGCCGGGCAGGTCGGAATAGCCGGCCATCTGGTAATCGCCGACAACACGACTCTCGGTGCCCAGGCGGGAGTTATCGGGAACGTGAAGGAACCCGGGCAGACGCTGATCGGTTCGCCCGCCATCAACGCCAAGACTTACATGCGTAGTTACGCTGTGTTCCGCCGTCAGGGCAAAGAATAGCTTTTGTTTATTCATTTTTACTTCGTATCTTCGCGGCCTGCTTTTTGTTGTTTATCAGTCCGCAAAGATATTTTATGACTTCACGCAAGCAAAAGACCCTGTCTCGCGAACACGAGTTCCTCGGTAAAGGTCTGCACACCGGCCAAGTCGCCCGGATGATTCTGAAACCTGCACCCGAGGATCATGGTATTCTTTTTCACAGGGTAGACCTAGGTTCCGACGCCTTTGTCAGGGCCATTGCGGAGAATGTCTCTTCAACTGCCCGGAGCACAACTATTTCCCAAGGCGAGGCTTCTGTCTCGACTGTTGAGCATCTCATGTCAGCACTCACTGGCATGGGAGTGGACAACGCTATTGTGGAGATTGATAATGTTGAGGTCCCTATCCTTGATGGCAGCGCGCGTTTTTTTGTGAAGGCGATCCAGGAAGACGGACTTGTTGAGCAGGATTCATTGAAACGATACATTTCGGTCTCTGAGGAGCTGGAAGTTAAAGACGAGAAGACGGGGTCATACATCAGACTCACTCCTTCCGACACTCCTTCCATCAAACTGACGGTCGATTTCGGATCCAAGGTTTTGGGTGTTCAGGAGGCTTGCTGGGACGAGAGTACGGATTACGCTTCCCAGTTGGCTCCTTGCCGGACTTTCGTGTTTTTCCATGAGATAGAGTACCTTTATCAGAACAACCTGGTCAAGGGCGGGGATGTGGACAATGCGATCGTCATCGTGGAACATCCTGTCACTCCAGAGCAGATTGACAGGTTGTCATCTCTTTTCAACGTCCCGAAGCTTGCCATAAATGAAAACGGCTACCTTAACAACCTCAAGCTTCACTTCCCGGATGAATGCGGGAGGCATAAGTTGCTTGATCTGATAGGGGACCTGGGGCTTGCCGGTGGCTTGATCAATGCCAGGATTGAGGCCTTCAAACCAGGTCACACGATAAACACCATGATGGCGAAAGAGATCAGAAAGGCTATTACTAGATAATATAAAACAAGAATATTCATGAATAATATCTCACCACTGGCTTCTGTAAGCCCCGACGCCAAACTCGGGGACAATATTGAGATTGGACCGTTCGCCTACGTGGAAGGTGATGTGGAGATTGGAGACGGATGCAAGATTTTCCCTCACGCCAATGTTTTCCAATATGTCAAGATGGGAAAGAACTGCCAGATTTATCCCGGCGCTGTTGTCGGTGCTGTTCCCCAGGATCTCAAATTCGAAGGAGAAGTCACCTATGTTGAGCTCGGAGATAATGTGACAGTGAGGGAATGTGCCACCATCAACAGAGGCACCAAAGCCAGCGGCAAGTATGTCACAAAGGTTGGAAGCAACACATTGGTAATGTCTTACACCCATGTCGCACATGACTGTGTCATCGGCGAACATTGCATCCTGGTCAGCTATGCCGGTCTCGCTGGAGAGACAGAGGTCGACGACTGGGCGATCATTGGTGGCGGCACAAAAGCCCATCAGTTCACCAGGGTCGGCTGCCATGCTATGGTTGGGGGAGTGTCCGGAATCAACAAGGATGTCCCTCCTTATGCCTTGTGTGCCCACAGCCCTCTGAGATATGTTGGTGTCAACATCGTCGGACTTCGTCGCAGGGGATTTTCCTCAGACACGATCCGTTGCATCAAAGACATCTATGACACGATCTATTACGCCGGAATGAATATCTCCGACGGTTGCGCGAAAGTCGAGGAAGGGTTCCCCCAGAGTGTTGAGAGGGACACGATCCTCGATTTCATCAGGAATTCCAAACGTGGTATACTCCGCGCTTGCGACCCTTCTGAGAGATCTGAGATAGAGTAGCGGTATCCCAATGCTTCTCGGGATAGCCTACTTCCCACCGGTCAGTTATTTCGCGCTGATAGCTAAAGGAATGGTTCTTTCACCTGAAAAGACCATTCCTTCAACTGTTTATATAGAGGCCAAAGAGAACTACCAGAAGCAATCGTGGCGCAACAGGTGCCGCTACTACGCCGCCGACGGCCCCGCGTACCTTAATTTCCCGATTGTCCACGAAGGTTCCCACGAGTTGCCCATCACGGAGATAAAGGTGGATTATTCGACTCCGTGGGTGATGAAGACTAAGCGGGCGATAGCTTCCGCCTACGAGTCTTCCGCTTATTTTGATTACTACGAGGACGATATCTTCGCGATCCTGGATTCCCATCCGGAGACTCTCTTCGAACTGGATCTTTTGATAATCAAGTATTTCCTATCCAAGACAGGCATCGTCGCCGACATCCGCCTCACCGAAAGCTACACACCCATCGGACAGGAGTCCTTCCGGCGAGCATTTACCCGGGTAGGGCGCGAAGCGCAGCGAGACGGAAGGACTCCTGCCGATAGGGATCAGAATTTCTCTTTGTATGGAGAAGACTATCGCGAGGTCTTGCACCCGAAGCGCCCGAACACCGTGCTTAAGGATCTTGGATTGGAAAAACCGTATTTCCAGGTCTTTGCCCGAAAGTACGGTTTCATTTCCGATCTATCTATCATGGACCTTCTCTTCAACGAAGGCCCCGAGTCAATCTGCTATCTGAAAGCCTTTTAGAACCTCCAGCCAATTGTAGCGGTGATGTCGTAGCGCTCCCTCTTGTTGAGGATCATCGGCGAGGCGAAATCCGACAGGTAATCGGAGTAGGGGAAGATCTCCTCATCGGAGAACATCGTCAACCTGGCCGCGAGATCCGCGAAGAATGAACCCTTGGAGGAATATCCGACACCGACCGAGAAAGCGTTAAGCCTGTCGTTAAGAGTCGTGCCAGAAGTGTATTCAGGGATTGTGGTGAAGTTATAACCGGCCCTGATAGCGAACTCAGGCATAGGCTTCACCTCCATTCCTACTCTCAGGCTGTGGGCCTTGCCCATCGCCCCGGCGATCTCGCTGTTGACATCATCGAAGGTGTCGCTCCAGCTGCCTTCACGCTCCTTGAACTTCATGGTGCTGTAGTCAGTCATCTCGTAGTCTGCGCTGAGCAGGGCCATACCCATGAAGGTGTAGGCCAGTCCGGCGTTGACCCTGTAAGGGGTCACGAGCCTGTAGGAATAGTTGCCTTCGGGAGAGGTGGCGTCGCCGTCGTATTGGGAGTTCTGGTAGTGGACATCAACGGAGTTGCGCCAGATCTCGTCGATGAACAGGGTCGTGGGAGTCTGGATGGCGGCTCCGATCCTAAGCCCCTCGACAGGGAGGGCGATGAAACCTAGCTTGCCGTAAACTCCTGTGCCATCAGCGGAATAGGAGTACCGTGAACGGTAATCAGTGAAGTAAGTGCTGGCTTCGTCGTAGTCGATCCTGAAATCAGAGGGATCCACCGCCGCCTCCTTGAAATACTCGTCGTAGTTATAGTTGAGGCTGGTGATGCCAAGGTTCGCTCCAAGGAAGAACTTGTTGTTGAAATTGAAGCCGAGGTTGAGAACGGCATCTGTCTTCCCTCCGGTGACCTTTCGGCCGTAAGACTGGTTGAGGGGACCTCCGAGGAATATGTCGTAGATGTAGTTGCCGTACTCATCCTTCTCCCCGGTCTGGCTGAAGCCTTCGGTCGAGGCGATGTACCTGTAATAATAGTCAGGATCATTCGGGTCTCCAAAGTTGGCAATGGCGCCTGCCTGGGCGTTGGCGATCACGTTCCACGGAGCGTAGTAGCCACGGTCGTCACCGTTCTGGTACGGGTGTTTCCAGTCATCGATGGATTGTCCGGACCCATCAAGGTATCCGTTGAGGAAATCGATGTCAAACCCCTCGGCGTTCACAGCCATAGAGCTCTGGTAGCTGGTTTTGTCGTTCTGGCCTCCGGTCATCATCTGGCCGGTGTAGTTGTTGACGCTATTGACGACAAATCCGTATGTCACTCCGACAAGACCTCTCTTCCTGCCCGTATTGAAGTTTATCGTGGCTCCGATGTTGGGCATCGTGAATCTCGGAAGCGTCCTGTTCACCTCTCCGGTGAAGGTGTCTGTCCCGTTGATGGGATAGGCACTCCATGAAGCGTTCATGGAACTGAGAGTCACGTTCGGAGTGATCGTGAACTGGGAATAGTTGTACACGGCTGAACCGGCAGGGTTGATACCCACTGATCCAAGGTCGCCTCCGACAGCGGTCATGGCGTTACCCATTCCGATGGAGCGGGCGGTCCCGTAATAGTTGTTCTGGCTGTAAGTCAGAGCGTCGTACATTGTCTGTGCCCCAGCGGTGACCGCGGTCATCAAGAGGGTTATGGCTATAAAAGTCTTTTTCATCTTAATTGGATTTTGATAGTTTAAATTAGGGAAACAGTTGATATTCGGTAATTTGGAAGATTATCTCCTGCCGCCTCCACCGGAACTCCTGCTTCCGCCGGAAGAGCTGCCCCCGCCGCTATAACCTCCACCGGAGGAACCGCCGCTGTAGCCGCCAGAGCTTCTTGAGCTGCTTCCGGATGAGTAGCTTCCGCCGGAGGAACTCCTTGAGTAGCTGCCCGAGCTTGAGGATCGGGTGGTGGAAGAAGACCTGTAGCTTCCGCTGCTGGAGCTGCTGGAACGGCTCATAGAGGATGAGGAAGAAGGCCTGCTGTAGGTGGTTGTTGACGGCCTGCTGTAGGTCGAAGACCTTGAGGAAGAGCGGCCGTAGGTGGTTCCGGATGATGTTCCGACACTGGCACGGCTTCCGGTCGAGGAGGACCTGACAGCCTGTCCTGAGTTGGGCCTTGAAGTCCTAGCCACCGAGGAGATGGAGGAAGACCTCGAAGCGCCGCTGGTAACTCTGGAGGACCTGGTCGCCGTGGAAGTCCTGGTGGATGATGTCATCCCGCTTCTGGACCTGCTCATCGAGGCGCTTCTTGCCCCGGTGCTCCGTGAAAGGGAACCGAGTCCGCTCCTGGACACCGATCCAGTGGTGGAGATCCTGGGCCGATAGACCCTGTCGCCTCCGCCGATGCCTCCCCAGTACGGGCCATGGCCATGACCATAACCGTGGTAGTGCCAGGTGTAGCCGCCGTACCATCCGTAATGGTAACCGCCGTACCATCCACCATAGTACCAGGGATCATAGTACCAAGGATCGTAGAACCAGGGATCATACCATCCGCCGTACCAGCCGTAGTGGTAGTAAGGACGATAATACCACGGGTCGTACCAGCCGTAGTGGTAGTAGGGACGATAGTACCACGGGTCGTACCATCCTCCGTAGTACCAAGGGCTGGCGCCCCAGTACAGGGAAGAGTAGTAGGGACGGTACCAAGGCTGGTAGGCAGCCCAGGTGTCCCAACCGGTGTCGTAAAGGTAAACCGATGTGGTGTTCTCAGCCTTGTTGATATCTATCTTGGCGACCTTGTCATTCGGGATGAACAAGGTATCGACTCTGGCTCCGCTCTTCATGTAGATGGGGGAACTTTTCGTCTTCGCGACAAGCAAGTCGGTCTCCTGCTGGAGATCGGATGAAGATGCCATTTCTGCCGCTTGAGCGTCAGATGTATAGTAGATTCCGTCCTGATACCTCTGACCGGAGGCCTCAGTGGCGTACCGCGCCGCGGAACCGCACGATGTCAGTGCCAGAAGCGCCGAGAAGATTAGGATTACGCGTGTTTTCATTTTTGAATCTCCTATAATTTGACAATAAATTCGTAACTTCGCTACCGCTTTTCAAACGGTGTGGTTTATTAATGTTTCACAATAAACAAAATCCGTACCGAATGTTTATGGCACAATATTAACAATATTTGATAAGAACCGCAAACTATTATTTTCATATGGCAAAAGAAGTGACAAAAAGGTCTGAGAACTATTCTCAATGGTACAATGACTTGGTAGTGAAAGCTGATCTGGCTGAGCAGTCTCCGGTCCGCGGATGCATGGTGATAAAACCTTACGGTTACGCGATCTGGGAGAAGATGCAGAGGACTTTGGATGACATGTTCAAGGAGACGGGGGCGGTCAATGCGTATTTCCCGCTTTTTATCCCGAAGTCCTTCTTCAGCAGGGAGGCTGAGCATGTGGCAGGATTCGCCAAGGAGTGCGCCGTTGTGACTCACCACAGGCTGATGAACGATCCCGCGGGGAAAGGCGTGGTCGTGGATCCCGAGGCGAAACTTGAGGAGGAGTTGATCGTCAGGCCCACTTCAGAGACCATCATCTGGAGCACGTACAAGAATTGGATCAAATCCTGGAGGGATCTTCCGATCATGTGCAACCAGTGGGCTAACGTCGTCCGTTGGGAAATGCGTACCAGGCTGTTCCTCAGGACTGCCGAGTTCCTCTGGCAGGAGGGTCACACGGCTCATGCCACAGCCGAGGAGGCGATCCAGGAGGCCGAGAGGATGGTCCAGGTCTATGCCAAGTTCGCCCGTGAATACATGGCCCTTCCTGTGATCGTGGGTCACAAGAGCCCCAATGAGCGGTTCGCCGGCGCTCTGGACACCCTTACTATAGAAGGTATGATGCAGGACGGTAAGGCTCTCCAAGCCGGAACATCCCATTTCCTCGGACAGAATTTCGCCAAGTCCTTCGATGTGCAGTACACTGACAAGGAAGGCCAGATGCAATATGTCTGGGCCACTTCCTGGGGCGTTTCCACCCGTCTTATGGGTGCCCTTGTGATGGCCCATGGCGACGATAACGGACTTGTCCTTCCTCCGAAGCTCGCTCCCATCCAGGTCGTGATGGTTCCGATATTCAAGACAGAAGAGGAACAGTCCAGGATCCTTGAGAAGATGACTGAGCTCAAGAAGGCCCTTGAGGCGGAAGGACATTCGGTCAAAATCGACGATCGTGACAACCTCCGTCCGGGGTTCAAGTTCGCCGAGTGGGAGCTTAAGGGCGTTCCGGTACGCCTCGCCATGGGCCCTCGTGACCTTGACAACGGAACCGTCGAGGTTCACCGCAGGGATACTCTCGAAAAGCAGACTGTCGCCCTCGAGGGGCTCGACAAATCAATAGCTTCCTTACTGGACGACATCCAGGCTAACATCTACAAGAAGGCCTTTGATTTCAGGGAGGCCAATGTGGAGAAATGCGACAGCTGGGATGAGTTCAAGGAAAAGATCGGCACAGGCAAGTTCCTTCTCTGCCATTGGGATGGTACGGCCGAGACCGAGCAGGCAATCAAGGATGCCACCAAGGCGACGATCAGGTGCATCCCCGTGGACAGTTTCGTATGCGAGGAAGAGGGGAAGGACATCTTCTCCGGCAAACCTTCTAAGCAGAGGGTTGTCTTCGCCATTTCTTATTGATCCGGTTTTTTATTTTTTAAAGAACGGTATGAGACGGATTATCGAATATTCAATCTCCGTTGTCGCTGCGCTCTTCGTCTCCTTTGTCGCTCTTGCTCAGGACGATAACACAAAGAAAGACGCGCAGGCGGCCGCCGCTGAAGCAGCCAAGCTGCTGGCGGACACCCCCGAAGTGGTGGTGGCTCCTCCGAAGCCGGTCTATTGGACCGATGTTTTGACCACGACCCTCAATTTCGCCCAGACCAGTTTTACGAGCTGGGCGGCTGGTGGTAATAACAATTACACCCTCAACTCTATCATCCGTGGTGACGCTAACTGGGCCAAGGACAAGAAATACTGGAATAATCACCTGGAGTTCGACTACGGCTTCATGTATTCCAAAGACAAGCCCATCCTGCAGAAAACAGTGGACAGGACTTACTTCACAAGCGGATGGGGTTACAAGGTGAAGGACAAACTCAACTATACCGTGACCTTTACCTTCCTCAATCAGGCGACCAATGGTTGGCTCTATCCCACACCTGCCGTCAAGGAGGATGAGGAGCCTTCCGCCAAGCAGTGGAGGGACGCGAGGGTGCTTAAGTCCGGTTTCCTTTCCCCAGCCGTTGTCACTCTGGGTCTTGGTATCGCTTGGGTGCCTAACAAGTGGCTGACTGTCAACTTCGCTCCTTTGACCGGAAGTACCACGATCGTCGGCAACGAGAAGCTTAGGAAGAACTACGGTATGGCAAGGAAGAGCAAGTACGAGGACACGTCCGAGTTTCCTGACGAGAAGGACGCTGACGGAGTCTACTTTGTGACGGGAAATTATTACAAGCCAGCTACTTTCGCTCTTGGAGCCCAGTTGACGACCAACGTTAAGTTCAACATCAACAACAAGTTCAACGTCAACAGTAACCTGGTCCTGTTCTCCAATTACCTTAAGAACCCGAAGAACTTCCGTGTCAACTGGGATAACACGATCCAGTGGCAACTCAGCAAGCTGTTCTCGTTGACCTTCATCACGAACCTCATCTACGACGACAATGTGCGGGTCGTGGAAGAGAATTTCCCGAACGGGCACAGGACAGTCCAGCTGAAGGAATTCACACAGTTCGGATTCACATATTCTTTCACCAACAAAAAATAGCTTAATCCGGGGCTATGCGGGACCGTTTCGGCAAATGTCTGGGCGGACTGCTTCCGGATAGTGGGGGAGCGGTCCTTCTTGCCGTGAGCGGAGGGATCGATTCCATGGTGATGGCGGACTTGTTCCTGAATAGTCCGATTAGCTGTCCTATTGCCCTGGCCCACTGCAACTTCCATCTTAGAGGAGAGGAGAGCGACGCCGACGAGTCTTTTGTCAGGGATTGGGCAAAGTCTCATGGGGTCCGCTTCATTAAAGCGGATTTTGACACGCTGGAATATTCCCGGAGCCATGGAGTCAGCGTCGAAATGGCTGCCAGGGAGCTTCGTTACGATTGGTTCCGATCCGTTTGCGAGGATGAGGGTTTCGGAGCGGTAGCTGTGGCCCATAACGCCAACGATAACGCTGAGACGTTGATCCTTAATCTGTTAAGAGGAACAGGCCTTAAGGGAATCTGCGGGATGAAAGAACTCTCTGTCCTTCCGGGATCGACAGTCAAGCTTGTGCGTCCTTTGCTGGGTTTCACCAGGGATGAGATCAGGGCCTATGCTCTTTCCAATGGGATGTCCTGGCGAGAGGACAGTACCAATGCCGACTCCGCCTTTAAGAGGAATCTGATTCGTAATGAGGTGTTTCCATTGTTCGCCAAGATCAATCCGTCTTTTCTGGAAACCCTCAATTCTGACATGCGTCGCTTCTCTCAGGTCCAGGGAGTCGCTGACGACTATGTCTTTTCTTCTGTGCGCTTCGCGCCCTATCCGGGTAAATGGTCGGCCGGGGAGCAGCCTTCCCCAGACGTGGCAGATCAGCCATTAGTCATATCAGTCTGTAAACTGAGGGAGATCCGACATTGGGAGTACGTCCTGTACAGGATCCTTGAACCGTATGGTTTCAACGAGTCTGTGATCAGTGACTTGACCGAACTGATCAAGTCAGGCAAGACCTTCAGCGGCCGCCAGTTCCATTCCCCGACCCACATCGCCAGCACTACCCGAACAACGATATCGATTATGGCGAGCGGATGCGGAGGATCTCCTTCCGCCTCCCTGCGCTTCGCGCCCTATCCGGGTAAATGGTCGGCGGAGGGAGATACTCCGCATCCCGGCGCAGGTCCTTCGGACGGCGGTGTTAACACAGAAGGTGGTGAGATCGTAGTCACTGGTGCCGGTGAGTACAATGTGGGAAGTGTTGGCTTTGTCGTGGAAATGGCTGATATTCAGAATCTCAAGCAGCCTGTAGGAACCACTGTCGCCAATCTCGGGTTTCCGTTCACTATCCGCCACTGGAAAGAAGGCGATTGGATGCGTCCCTTGGGGATGAAGGGCCGTCGCAAGAAACTTAGCGACATGTTCGGCGATCTTAAGTTCAGCGCCCTTGAAAAAGAAAGAGCCCTCGTCATCGCTGGCGAAGGCTCCCATGTGCTGGCGCTCGTCGGTTACAGGATCGACGAGTCCATTGCCTTATCTGATCTCGATCTCAAAGGGAAGGCGGGCGAAAATAAGCTGACCATTACCCTTTGTCCAAGTGTTCTTCCAGTCGAGTAGACTCTTTGCTATCCCCTCCATCGGCGTCCCTTCCAGGACATTCTCCACAATCTCCTCAGGGTTAGTGCTTTTCCCTCCGAGCTGTGCCATTATCTGTTGCATGACCGTGAGTGGTTTGGGGTAGCCTACCACATTCCATGAGGCGACATCCGGGTCACCTGCCATCGAAGCGGCGTAGGTGATGGCGTCCTCAAGGGTTCCGATCTCGTCCACAAGACCGATCTTCAACGCGTCGGCGCCGGTCCAGACACGTCCCTGGGCAATCTCGTCCACAGCCTCGAAGGTCATGTCACGTCCTTCGGCCACGATGTTCACGAAGTTCGTGTAGATGTCGTCGACATAATCCTGCATCATGCGGGTCTCCTCCTCATTGAAAGGCCTCATCAATGAAACCATGTCGGAGTGCTTGTGGGAGTTGACAGGGACGATGTTGACTTTGGCTATGTCCTTGACTGTCTTGCTGAACTCAGGAATGGCGGAGAAGCAGCCGATCGATCCTGTCAGAGTGGTGGCTCCTGAGAAAATGTGGTCGCAACTGTTGGAAATCCAGTAGCCGCCGGAAGCGGCATAAGCTCCGTAGGACGCCACAACAGGCTTGACAGCCCTGGTAAGGTCAATTTCTTCCTTGATCTTGCTGGCGGCGAGAACGGTTCCACCAGGTGAGTTGACCCTGAGGACGACCGCCTTTATGGTGGAATCGGCGCGGACTTTCGCGATTATGTTGGCGAAACGATCTCCGGAGATGTTGTTGGGGTCCTCCTGCTCGACAATATTCCCGTCAGCATAGATAACCGCGATCTTTTTCTTTGAAGCGGTGTTAGGTTTGACCTTGGCGGTCACGTAATCTTTGAATGGGATGAACTTGACATCTTTGTATTTGTCCTTCCCGGCGAGTACCGCCATCTTCTCCTTGTAACCTTCGACTGTCAGGATCTCGTCCGCAAGGTTATGCTTTGTCATGTCCTCGGGGAAGTTGATCGACAGGTTGTCGATGAAATAGTTGAGAGAGTCGACACTTATTCCCCTGGCCTGCGCGGTCTCGTTGGCTATGCTCTCCCACATGGAGTCGATCATGACCTGGTTCTGTTCCATGTTCTCGGGACTCGGGGTGTTGCGGATGTACATTTCTCCGGCGCTCTTGTACTTGCCGTGGCGGATCAACTGGTAGTTGACACCAAGTTTGTCCAGGAGATCCTTGAGGAAGATCATCCTTCCCCCCAGACCAAGCATGAAGTTGTTGCCTCCATGATGGCTGGTTGTGTAGATCTTGTCGGCGATTGAGGCGAGATAGTAGCTTCCGGAGGTGTATGCCTCGCCATAAGCCACGACAGCCTTGCCGCTTTTGCGGAAATCGGCCAGAGCCTTGCGCACCTCACTGACGTTTGACAGTTCGCTGGCGATGTTGTCGGTCTTGAGGAGAATCAGTTTCACCCCAGGATCAGCCGCGGCCGTGTGGATGGCTCTGACAGCGTCGTAGACGCCGACAGGAGCGATCATGGAGCCGCTTCCTAGTGCGCTCAATGAGTTGAGGGACATTGTAGGCATCCCTTCAGTGGTCTGTTCGGTGATGATGAGCTTGCTCATGTCCATCAGCAGGACTCCCTCCTTGGGAATCAATGCGGACGATCCGCTGGACGAGGCCGCGGAACTCGCAAGGGATCCGATCATCATAATGAAGAAGATGGCCTTGACCAAACCCCAGACGAAGAGGCCGCAGATGACGGCCAGCACCCATTTGAAAAATTCTGTCTTTTTCATCTTATCAATAGGATAAACAATTATTATTCATGGAAAAGCATTGCGGAAGGAAGGTTCTCGACGGAAATACCGGGACCCTCGAGACCGACTCTAAGAGACTCTTCCGCGAAGTTCTCAAAGAACTGGACCTCAATCCTGTGGTAACCAGCCTCAAACCTTACCCAGATCTCGTCTTGTCCGTCCCTTCCCTGACCGGGTCTATCCTAAGCCCGGCCGGCCCATCTGAAAACACTGTCGCCGGGATGCCGAGCCTCTCTATTGGCCTTGTGCCTCCTCCTGCACCCTGGACCAATGAATAAGGACTGCCTCCAACGAGGAGGGTGGCCTTCTCTTCAGTGGTCATGGCCTTAAGTATCTCATCTATGTTGTCTCCGTTCAGGCGGGGCTGAGCCATCGAGGCTGTAGTGGCCAGAAACAGGCAAATAGCAGGTAGGATTCGCATGGCATAATAGTTGAAAATCCCTGCAAGTTATCGAAAAAAATCCGTTTTTTTAGTATATTGCGACATTATTACTTTTATTGACTTTAATCTAATATCAAGAAATGAAAACCTACGACTCAATCCGCAAGACTGTTTGCAAGGCTATTCCTGCCATGCTGCTCGGATTTGCCCTGATTTTCTCAACAGGACAAGTCGCTTCCGCGCAGATCCTCAATGACATTACCCGCCGCGCCAAGAACGCTGCCGAGACCAAGATCAAGATGGGTGCCGACAGGGCAGTTCACAATACTCTTGACAAGGCTGGCAAAGCCATTGAGAAGGGTGCTAAGAATGCCGCTGATAAGGCCTCGTCCAAGAAATCCAACGCTTCTTCCTCGAATGTTCCGGAAGGCAGGAGTGGTGGAGCGAAAGCCAGTAACGGTTCCACATGGTATGTTTCCTCTGCAGGATCCAACAAGAACGACGGTAAGTCTCCCGAGACTCCGTACAAGAATGTCCAGAAGGCTCTTGATGAGGCAGGTGACGGTGATGTGATCTGCGTCGCCGCTGGTAACTATACTGGAACTCTCGACCAGGGATTCATCGAGATAAAGAAATATGTCTCCCTGGTGGGCGGTTACAATGAGGATTTCTCTGAGAGGGATCCTTACGTCTACAAGACTTATATCCAGACAAATCCCAGCCATGTGTCCAAGAACGGTTCCAAGGCGGGGATCAACATCGATGTTTCCGGCAGCCGCTCCAAGACAGTCATGATCGACGGTTTCTCTGTCGACATGGGTGAGCAGGCTCTGTATTGCGCCGCTGAACCGGACAATCCTGTCACAGGTACTCCCGAAGGTTGCCTTACCGGCCGCAAACTTATGGTCGGCGAGTCTCCCACAACTGCTAAAGTCGGTGGCGCCGCCCAGGAGAGAAGGGCTATCCACGGCTATGTCGAAGGACATCTCGTGATCCGTAACTGCGTCATTGCCAACGCTTATTTCTATGGCATCCAGGTCATGAACAAGGGTGGCGATTTCGAGATCTACAACAATGTTTTCGTGGCCAACAACTACGCTTCCTGCCAGATCGACTCGATGACCAAGGACGCTAACGAGTGCTATGTCGATTTCCATCACAACACCGTGCTCTTCAGCTGGTGCCGTGACAAGGTGATGGAGGACATGGGTTACGGCTACCGCTTCATGTCGAGGGTTGACTCGGATGTCCATGACAACATCTTCGGTTGCTCCAACCTCGGTGCCATCGACTTCGCCCACCATGATCCTGACAAGGCGATCGATGCCAAGCGTAAGCTTAACATCGAGAACAACCAGTTCTTCATGAACGTGGCTGACATGATCATTCCTTCACAGTCATTCATGTGGCTCCATGTCAGATGCGATGAGTTTGAGGATGTCGAAGGCATCAACGAGTCCGGCAATGTCGAGCTGACCGACGAGAATTTCGTCTCGAAGATCAACCAGCCTTATCTCAAGGGTTTCGCCAACATCAGTGTTGTCGCGTCATCATCTTACAACGCCAATTCAGCGGCCAACCAGGTTCGCCGCGCTTTCGGTATCAACCAGCAGGGCAGCGAGACGATCCGTGTCTCAATGTTCGCCAACAAGTATCCTTTCGATGAGGCTTATAACCTCTTCGGTGCTCTTAATGGTTGCGGTGCCCAGATCTTGTAATCAACTAGAATTGAATTTGATAGATTAATATTCAGGCAGTGGCCGCCATAACCGGCGGCCACTGCCATGATTAATTTCCAACGAATAAAGAATGAAGCCTTCTATCCCAAAAGGAACCAGAGATTTCGGCCAAAGCGAGATGGCCGAGCGTAATTACATTTTTGACACGATCAAGAGCGTATTCAAGACTTTCGGATATGCCCAGATAGACACACCTGCTATGGAGAACCTTTCTACTCTTCTGGGCAAATATGGCGAGGAGGGCGATAAGCTCCTTTTCCGTATTTTGAACTCCGGGGACGCTTTCGGGAAGGTGGATTTCGAATCTTACAAAGACGCTGATGGCGCGGTTAATTCTGTCGCTCTGTCCAAAGAGGTCTGTGAGAAGGGTTTGCGTTATGATCTGACGGTTCCTTTCGCTCGGTTTGTCGTCCAGCACCAGAATGAGCTTTCATTCCCTTTCAAGAGGTTCCAGATCCAGCCTGTCTGGAGAGCTGACCGTCCGCAGAAGGGCCGTTACCGCGAGTTCTACCAGTGCGATGTGGATGTGATCGGATCCAAGTCCCAAATCAATGAGCTTGAGCTTGTCCAGATCGTTGACAGGGTTTTCTCACTGCTTGATGTGCGGGTACTTGTCAAGATCAACAACCGCAAGGTACTGACTGGATTCGCTGAGATCTGCGGATTCCCGGACAAGGTTGTCGATATAACAGTCGCGATTGATAAACTTGACAAGATTGGGCTTGAGGCTGTTGAGGATGAGATGAGAGAGAAAGGCTTGACTGACAGTGCTATAGCTGTGATTGAGCAGATTCTGAAACTCTCCGGAACCACAGCTGAGAAGATCGCTTCCATGCGTTCCTTGATGAGCGGTGGGTCGCCTTCCGGGTTGGTGTCAGAGACTGGTCTTAAAGGTCTTGATGAGCTTGAAGAATTGTTCGGCTTGATCGATGCGGCCGGGATAGCCTCGCCAGTTGAGATTGACCTTTCGCTTGCCCGTGGCCTTAACTATTACACAGGAGCCATCTTCGAGGTGAAGGCGCTTGATTTTGCTATCGGAAGTATCTGTGGCGGAGGTCGTTACGACAATCTTACCGGAATATTCGGGCTTCCTGACATGTCGGGAGTCGGGATCAGTTTCGGTGCTGACAGGATATATGATGTTCTCCAGGGACTTGACAAGTTCCCCGCGGGGCTCAAGTCTGCCACCACCTTGCTTTTCGCCAATATGGGTACCGAGGAGGTCCGTTACATCTTGCCGGTGGCGAAGGCTCTGAGAGAGAGGGGAGTGGCCGTTGAGGTCTATCCTGACTCTTCCAAACTCAAGAAGCAATTCGACTATGCTGACCGCAAGGCTATCCCTTTCCTTTCGATTACAGGAGGGAATGAGATGGAGGCAGGTCAGGTCAATGTCAAGAATCTGGTTTCAGGTGAGCAGAAGTCATTCAGTGCCAGCGATATTCAAGGAATCATCGATTTTTTGGGACAATAGTTGGGGAAAATAATTTTGCATTTTAAGGTTTTATTCCTACATTTGCAATCCCAAATAACACCGCGGGGTAGAGCAGTCGGTAGCTCGTCGGGCTCATAACCCGGAGGTCGGAGGTTCGAGTCCTCCCCCCGCTACTAAACAGGACAAGTCGCAAGACTTGTCCTGTTCTTTATAAAAGCGATTGAACGTTAAACAATGTTTTTGTGATGAGGAAAGTTTTATTAAGTGTTTTGGTTTTAACATTGGCGTTGTTCTCTCAAGCCCAGACAAAATCTGTCTCCCTTGATTTGCTCGGTTCATCCGGGGTGGCCGGTGTGTCTTTTGATTCAAGATTCAATGGCAATCACGGGCTCGGTTATAATGTCGGACTGTCTTATGCCTATGGGTCAGCGTTGCTTGGTAACTACACATTGAGCGGAATAGGAATTCCTATCGAAATCAATTATCTTTCAGGCCAGAGGAATAGTCATTTGGTTCTCGGCCTTGGAATGACAAACGGTATATATAAATATTCGTCGCATGCCTTTTTCATTGAGTGTAGTGACGAAACTTCTGAAATCAATCCGGATAAGGCGGATGGGACCTCATGGGGATACAACTTTTTCGGGGATGTCGGATACCGCTTCCAAAAGGAGAAAGGTTTCGTCTTCGGTGTCGGTGTCAAGCCTACATTCGTCTTTTCTGACGGCAAACCCGACGGTGGCCTGCTGCCCTACCTAAGCTTCGGCATCTCATTCTAGGCTATTAAAATAGGCAAGGACAGCTATTCCCGTGCGGTTGAGCTTTATTTTGACGCTTGACCGCACTAGATAGGGCTAATCTGTGCGGTCGCAAAGAAAACCGGAATGCAATGGTCCTTCGGTGAACTGGAGGTTTGGGATTCGGGGTGTTGGCTCTTGGAGATATGACGGAATGTGGGTATATTTAAAGCGATAAGCCGGAATATGGACAAAAATATGAATACCAAGAAACTGATTGTATTTCTCTTATTTGCCTTCCTGCCAATGGTCGCTGTCGGGCTTTTGATGCATTATGGCGGGGCATCAGCTGAGGAAGCCGCTGCCGATGCCGCAAATGGAGACCCCCTCACAGCGATAAAAAGGCTGGTTATGAGCGCCGGGTCTATGCTCATTCCCCTTCTCGCAGTCATTTTCACGCAACTCATCTTTAAAGAACCTGTTCTGAAGGGACTTGGCATTTCTTTCAAACTAAACCGCTGGTGGTGGATAGGATGGCTGCTGATGCCGGTCATTGCGATGATGGTTCTTGGTGTTACGCTGCTGATGCCCGGTGCGAACTGGACTCCGGATAGCGAGATGGCGCGGCAATCCCTGCAGGGTATGCCGGAAGGAACAGGTGTGTGGGGGCTCATCGGAATCACTCTTCTTAGCGGTCTCTTTGCCGGTATCACCCTCAATGCCGTTTTCGCCCTTGGCGAGGAGATTGCCTGGCGCGGCTTTCTCGCGAACGAATTCAAGGGTAAGAAATTCTTGTCAGCTGCCCTATGGATCGGTGTCATTTGGGGGTTCTGGCATGCGCCCCTCATCTTGAACGGGCATAATTATCCGCGGCATCCGGTCACCGGGGTTTTCATGATGGTCATTTTATGTGTTCTGCTTACCTTGATGCTGCTTTATTTCAGAAAGAAGAGCAGGTCTGTGATTGTTCCTGCCATTATGCATGGGACCATCAATGCGGTAGCTGGTGTTACTGCGATCGTCGTCAGCCCTGACAACGATCTCCTATATGGCGCTGCCGGAGTGGCGGGAATGCTAGTCCTGTTGATGGTGGATGCTTGCCTCTATCTTTACGACAAGTACGTCAGCGAAGAGAATCTTTTCACGACTTTTTTATAGATTAGGGTTTGTATAAGAATATGTCAAAAGATAACAAGACTATCGTTGCCTGTCGCGATGACTGGAAAACAGAGCCCATGCCTGAACAGCATGAGATTTTTATCCTTAAAAGGGCTTTTAGCGATTAGGAAATGTTCGCGCTCCGTTGCGGAAATGTTCCTAAGGCTATGGAGGATAAGTGGTTCTGGTTTATGGAAGGATCAACTCTTTGGGCGCACCGCAGTTGGACAGGGCATTGTATTTTCCGGGTTGATTTTAAAGAAAACAACAATCATGTCGTCACGGTCAACCGCGATCCGGAGCAGTACAGATCTTTCGGTATAGAAGAAGACCGCAAGTCTTTAAATAATCTTTTGAATTGGTGGACCCAGTCCCCTTATGACCACTATAATGAATGGCTTTCGGAAACCTATGACTCGCTTAAGAAAGCTGGTAAGGCATAGTCTATTGCCCGCGTTTTTTCTTTGCGTGGCATTGTGCGAAGCGCAGGTGCCATATAGGCAAATTGTGCCAGACATAATATAATGTCAGTGGTGAGAGGAGACTGTCCAGGTTGTCGAATGACGACGCCTTGTTCACCATCTTGGTTTTCGAGGACGAAAACGCACCTGAAGAAAAGCTTCCTGTTTGGTATACAGACGACTCAATCAAGCCATATTTCCAGAATTACAATCCGGATTATGGCAGGACGCTCTTTGTCGTGTCATCGATGAAGAACAAGAAAAGCATTGAGAGAAAACTGGGCATCACCTCTTACCCGGAGTATGTGTTGGTCGGTGGTGATCGTCGTATTCTTACACGTTCCAGCCGGGCGGAAGACATCATCGTGTATGTCACGACCAATCTTTCCGAATATGCCTTCACGGATTGGGCGGCATACCTTTCTCGGGCGAAACAACTCTTCGACTCAGGCCAAGTCTTTGCTGCCCAGCGGATTGTCTCAGCTTGTCTGCGTCATGTGAGGTGGGATGAAAGCTTCCCGCGGGAAGTTCATAAAGTCATTCCACGGATTGTCGCCACGATGAAAGACGATGATTTGTATAGGTTTTTTGTCTCGGAGATAAAGTATAAATACTATCAAGGCATCCTTTCGGAAGAAGATGTCGCCCCCTTCAAAAACGAATTCTCAAATTCCAACCCTTTGACGGCGATGCCTATGTTGATGGGGAGATGATCCATTTTACCTAGGGCAACTTCCCGGAGGTAGCTGCTTTTCAAGTAGATTCTGAAGTCCATAGTCATTTCCCAAAACTTCCTATCTTCTTCCGGCTTGGAAAGATATTCCTTGAATGCCTGTTCATCGTATCCGACAATCTGGAAGGAGATGAAATAGCGCCCGGGGTCCAGCAGAATGGTATCTTCCGGTTGTATATCGAAACTTTGCGGATCGTTGGAGACAGCGACGTCAAAGTATATGGGTTTATGGAGCACGTTGACAAAATCCTCTTTATTGCCCTCAATACGGTAGATGTTGACCGATGCGACGCAGCCCGGAATATGGTTGCTATGGATGGATAGCAGGATATCTTTCACCAGGAACGGTTTTTTCGCGTTGGCGACGGATCCAAGTTCCCGCCCCAACGGAGTCTCACTTCGAAGGGCGAAACTGACAACCCCTATATTCTTCAGCACGTTTGAACCGGGGCGGACAAGATACTTTTCTTTTGTGTCGCCGCCAATGAATACGGCGGGCTGTAATTCCTGCTCGTGAAGGACTATGGTAACATCATCGGAAGCACCTGTGACATAATAAGATGCCGGTTGATAGGAGACATGGAAGAACTCCAGGGTGTCTTGCGGAACCTCTATCTCAAACAAGCCATCGGCAGTGGAGATTGTCCCTATCTCACGCTTCGGGACACCTATCTGGACGTATTCGACGGCTTCCCCTTGTTCATTGATGATGCGCCCTTTTATGGAGAAGCGCTCCTGCGCCGATAACAGAGCGGGCAACAATAAAAAGGCTGACGCTAATTTAATCCGCATAGATATCATCCTCTAATTCAACTCCTTCCGGGTCTGGTTTGTAGTCCAGGATGTCGCCCGGCAGGCAGTCGAGTACCTTGCAGAGTTTGTTGAGGGTAGTGAAGCGGATGGCACGGCCTTTCCCCGTTTTGAGCAGGGAAAGGTTGGTAAGGGAAATGCCGATTTTTTCGGAGAGCTCTGAGAGTTTCATATGGCGCTCCCAGAGCATTTTGTCGAGGTTGACGGTTATCATATCGCGAGCTTGCTATCTTTTGCTGCCAGATAGGCCATTTTGTAGAGTCCCGCGAAGAGAAGGACGATGAGAGGAATTAGGATGGTGTTGGAATCGAGCATAAACTCCGATTCGCCTTTCACCACGGCGTCGTAATTGGAGTGGACAAAGGCAAGGAGCGCGGCGACCAAAGCCGACCATCGGATGAGGGAGATGTTGGATTTAGGGAAGATCTCTCCATCTTTCAGCCCCTTGTTGATGCGGTACAGGAAGATGCAGCACAGGGCAAAAAGAAGCGTGATGCCGACAAACCTGGCCGCCAGGATAAAGATCTGCCAACCTTTGATATCCGGATTCCAGGTTATGGGTATGATAAAGTTGTTCAGCCACAACTGTGAAATCATCTGAACGTAGGTGTAAATAAGCGTAATGCCACCTATGGTGAGAATGGCGATGGAGAGTCTCTTGATACTCTTTTGCGTAGAATTGTTCATATCCTTATCATTTTTATTTTGCAGTATCGATAGACAAAGATAGTGCCAATTTTACGAAAAACATAAATTATATTTACGATTTACATAAAAGAATCCCATATCGGTGTAAATCATCAATGAACCTCTGGATTCCCATTAGACCTTCCAGGGAGCGGAGGTTCGAGATTCGGAGTGTTTGGTCTTTTTTTTTTTTT
>ONUG01000221.1 GCA_900320965.1 uncultured Bacteroidales bacterium
CCTACAACTGCGACATCACCTTCGGTACCAACAACGAGTTCGGCTTCGACTACCTGCGCGACAACATGGCCACTCATCCCGAGGACCTCGTGCAGCGCGAACATAATTTTGCCATCGTCGATGAGGTTGACTCCGTGTTGATTGACGATGCCCGTACGCCTCTTATCATCTCCGGTCCTACGCCACGTACTTCGGAATATTCCGACGAGGAACCACAGGAGAAGGAAAAAGACGAGTTTGGCGATGTTCAGCACAAGCTCTTTTCCAGCGAAACTCTGCGAGACCGCCATGGTTGAAAGCAGCACCATGAGGAGGATCGCTATGAGGTCCTCGACCACCAGGGTGCCGAACACCATCCCGGCGTAGGGCTTGTCCTTGAGGCCCATGTCGTCATAGGATTTAATGACGACCATTGTTGAGGACATTGACAGGAGACCGCCCAGGAAAACACTTTCCATCAGGCTCCAACCAAGTGCTTGCGATGTCACGAAACCGATGATGAACACACCGGCGAATTTGAGGAGAGCGGTCACGATGGCGCTTGCTCCGACCTTCATTAACTTCTTGAAACTGAATTCAAGTCCAAGTCCGAACATCAGGAATATGATACCGATCTCGGACCATTGGTGGACAGTCTCCTGGCTGGTTATTCCAGGGAAGAAATCTATGTTCGGACCGATGAGGAAACCGGCGATGATGTAGCCCAAGATCAGGGGCTGTTTCAAGGCTTTGGAGATTATCGTGAATATCCCCGCGGAGATGAGGATGACCGCAAGGTCTCTGACAAGGTTCAATTCTTCTGGCATATACGCGAATTTAATTATAATGCGGCCTATTTCAAAAATTTTATCAATTGCGACAGTCTTATTATATTTGTATGATTTAATGTTACTCATCTATGATCGCCAAGAAAACCTGTCGGGTTGCCGGACATTTATTCTCCTTTTCATTGGATGAGGGGAGCGAAGCCTGGGGTTCACTCGGTAACTATTCACCTTTCTTTGTGGATGTGACGCCCGGAGACGAGATTTTCGATCTGGAAGTCGTGGAGGATTTGGACATCAAGGAAAAGAAAGATCTGTATATCTCGCATCCGGCAGCCGGGGAACAGCGCATTGACATTTACACAATTGATGGCGGGTACCTTTTTGAGATGGCTCCTTTGCCGGATGTCCCCGTCTGTGGCTGGATGAAAGTCTCTGAGGATTTTTCCAGGGGAAGCCTCAAGACAGTCAAAAACGAGGTTTTCTGCATCAACAACGCTCTTATGCTCCTGTTCGCGTTCAGGACAGCCGGAATGGAAACAATTGAGATTCATGCCTCTTGTACTGTCAAGGACGGTAAAGGTTTCCTGTTCCTTGGAAAGAGCGGTACTGGAAAGAGCACTCACAGCAGGCTTTGGAAAAAGAATGTCCCGGGAGCGTGGCTCTTGAACGACGATAATCCTGTCATCAGATTAGTTGACGGAGTACCAAGGGTTTACGGCACTCCCTGGAGCGGTAAGACCCCATGCTACATTAATGACGATTACCCCGTCGGAGCCGTTGTCAGGATCAATCAGGCTCCTCATAACGAGATCCACAAGATGAGCGTGGTCGAGGGCTTCGCCTCTTTGTATTCATCCTCGTCGGGCCTTAGGGCACTCAAGCCCATCGCTGACGGCTTGTTCGAGACGGTGTCGACTGTGGTCCAGAAAGTTCCGTCCTATGTCATGGATTGTCTTCCTGACGACGAGGCGGCGCTTGTCTGTTCAAAAGAGGTTCTTGCCCATGCGGAAGATTGCTGAGGTCATCCTGGGCGTTATTCGCCGGATCGTCCAACCTTTCATCAAGAAGGGGAGCAAGGCCAGTGGGACAGGGGTGACCTTGGACACTGAATTGTTCATGGAAGGTATAGACATATTCCTGAAAGAGGGGAAGGAGGTCGTTATGACTCCGAAGGGGGCAAGCATGCTTCCTTTCATCAAAGGCGGGAGGGACAGCGTCGTGCTCCAAAAGCCTTCCGCTCCTTCGGAGGTCGGGGACATCGTGCTGGCAAGGGTCGGTGACCGTTTTATCATGCACCGTGTTTTTAAGGTGGATGGCGGTTCTTTGACCCTGATGGGAGACGGGAATATCCGTGGCACCGAGACCTGCCTGGACAGCGATGTGATCGGGAAGGTCATCCAGATACGCAAAGAGAACGGTAAGGTGGTCACGCCAGGCAAGGGTAAGTTCTGGCGGATGCTCATGCCGTTGAGAAGATATATTTTGGCATTTTATAAAAGAGTGATCTTATGAGAATCAAAGAAGGTTTTACCATGCGCACAATCGTCGGGCAGCATGTGGTTATCGGCGAAGGCCTGGCCCAAGTCGATTTCAACAAGATGATTACCATGAACGATTCAGCCGCTTACCTTTGGGAAGGTGTCGCCGGAAAAGATTTCACGGTGGACGACCTGACCAAGCTCCTGACAGACCATTACGAGGTCGAGGAGGAGCGGGCCAGGGCTGATGCCGAGAAGATTGCCGCCAAGTGGCTTGAAGCCGGCAATAATCCGTCCCCATCCCGCGATGAAGGACTTCCGGACATGCATGAAGGGACTATGGCGCATCTGTCGCTCCACTTGGACGAGAGGTGCTGTCACGGTTCTCCTGGGAGCGGCCCGCACGGGCCTTTCCCTGGCCTTCGTGTGGATCTGCAAGCTCCTTGTGGACATCGTCACAGGAGTCTCTGACGCTCCTTTAGCCAGTCATGCTTGGCTGATGGTCGGTATCATGCTGTCCCAGCTTCTGCTTGGCCTGGCTTCCAATTGGTGGGGCTCTTACAATGTCACCAAGACCCAGAACGAGATGCGTCTGGGGTTGTTCTCGCATGTGCTTGCCTCACGCTGGAACGGAAAAGAAGCCTTCAAGTCCGGGGACACTGTCAACAGGCTGGAGGAGGATGTTAGGGTCCTCTCTGACCTTGTCTGTTCCAGGATGCCTGATGTCGTGGTGACAGTCATCCAGTTTTTCGCCGCGTCGGTCTATCTTCTTTCCATGGCTCCGTCACTTTTGTGGGTCCTCATCATCTTGATGGCGAGTGCGGTGATCGGGTCGAAGATGAATTTCAAGAGAATCCGCAAGCTGACTTCCGAGATCCGCTCAGGAGACAGCGAAGCCCAGCAGACCATTCAGGAGAATGTTCAGAACAGGGTTCTTGTCCTTACTCTTTTCGGCGTCGAGAACATCGTCACCAAGCTCGACAAGATACAGAACCGTCTTCTCAAAAACACGGTCAAACAGCTTAATCTCAACGCTTTTGCCCGTGGACTTATGAACCTTGGGTTCATGGGAGGCTATGCGGCTGCCTTTTTGTGGGGAATATTCGGGATCAGGGACGGCTCGGTCACTTACGGAATGATGACGGCCTTTCTCCAGCTGGTCGGCCAGGTCCAAAGGCCTATCGCTGACCTTGGTCGCCAGATCCCGGCTTTCATCAAAGCCTTGACTTCGGTCGAGCGTCTCCTTGAGCTTGAGGATCTGCAAGTAGAGCCTTCCAAAGGGCCGTACATGTACACTAAGGCTCCCGGAATACGCTTTGAGAACGTCACTTTCTCGTATGTCGACGGCCGGGAGGGGAGTGAGTCCAATGCGGATATTCGTCCGGTTTTGGATGGGTTCAATCATGATTTCGCTCCGGGAAGCCTAACGGTTCTCGCTGGACCAACCGGGGTGGGGAAGAGCACACTCACTCGTCTGATGCTTGGGCTACTAAGGCCCGATTCAGGGAAAGTCGAGCTGTATTCTTCTGGACAGAAAGCCCGCTTGGCAGGTGTCGACACCCGGTGCAACTTCACTTATGTCCCTCAAGGCAATAGCCTGTTGAGCGGTACGATCCGGGAAAACATGCTGCTGGCCAATCCTTCTGCCACGGAAGAGGAAATCATTGACGCCTTGAAGTTTTCAGTCGCTGATTTCGTGTTCACTCTGCCAAAGGGGCTGGACACCGTCTGCGGTGAGAGCGGATCCGGGCTCTCCGAGGGGCAGTGCCAACGGCTGGCTGTCGCCAGGGCGTTGCTTCATCCCGGCGGGATCATGATCCTTGATGAGGCCACCTCTGCCCTCGATGAGGCCACAGAGGAAAGGTTGCTCTCGAATATTCATTCCAGCTTTGCCGGCCGGAAGACAATTGTTTTCATCTCGCATCGCCCCGCTGCCACAAAGATTGCGGACGATGTGCTGGTGCTCCATGATAAATAACTGATAACCAATATATTCTTATTATGAA
>ONUG01000054.1 GCA_900320965.1 uncultured Bacteroidales bacterium
GGTACAGGCTGGAGGGGAACCTAATCAGGTACAGTCCAGTCTGTCCACGCATATAGATATAGTCTCCGTGGGGGCGGATCAGCTCATTGATCACAGGGAAATTGCCGAAAGTAGAAAGCATCTTTTCAAACCGGGAAATGAGTGCAGTCTGGGAAATAATTGAGAATCTGCACGATAACCTAATTCTATACGAAAACATGCCGTGTTAATTCCCGATGTTTTCACATGAAGAATTTGCAAATGCTTATGGAGCAATCACTTAGGAAAAGCGGCCATCTTTCGGTTTGAAAAATAGTCTCCCACTGGGCACTTTGAGCAATGCGAAGGCGCATCGGCGCCGTAGTAGGAAGCGGTGAGTGAGGGATTCGAACCCCCGGTACGTTGCCGTACACCTGTTTTCGAGGCAGGCTCCTTCAACCACTCGGACAACTCACCCTATTTTATAAAGGGTATGACAGGAAAAACTCTCGCCATACCCTTGGTCTGGATGACTGGACTTGAACCAGCGACCTCCTGGTCCCTAACCAGGTGCGCTACCAACTGCGCTACATCCAGAAAATCAACTTCCCGTTGTTTGTAGGGACGATCGGGCTCGAACCGATGACCTCTTCAATGTGACTGAAGCGCTCTGAACCGACTGAGCTACGCCCCTGTCCCTGCAAATGCGGATGCAAAGATAGTAAAAAATCATAAAAAGTGATATATTTACTGAAAATTATAATCAACCATGAAATTCTTTAAACTTTTAATGGCCGCCGCAGCCGCATTCACACTTGCCGCCTGTGCCGACAACCAGAAAGCGAAGACCCCTATCTACGCTTGGGAAGGAATCAATGAGAAAACCGACATGGACAAACTATCAGAGAAGTTCCGCTTCTGGAAGTCCCAGGGGCTTGTCGGTGTTTGCATGGGAAGTGACAACCCCGTGGTGGTCAGGGAAGCCGCCAAGAGGGCTCATGCCGAAGGACTTGAGTACCATGCATGGATCGGCGCCATGACAAGGGGAGGTAAACCTCATGGATGGTACACCGTCAACAGGCTCGGACAGCCCTCTGATGAATTTCCGCCGTATGTGTCATATTACAAAACCCTTGATCCCGCCGATCCTGAGGTGAGGCAGTATCTCGTGGACCTCTATTGCGGAATCGCCGAAATCCCGGAAGTGGACTATGTCCAACTGGACTACATCCGCTATGCCGACGTCATCCTAGCCCGCGGCCTGTGGGACAAATATGGACTTGTGATGGATGAGGAATATGCCCCTGCGGACTACTGCTACTGCGACGACTGCGTGGCCGAGTTCAAGGAGAAGACCGGGATTGACATCAAATCTGTCGAAGACCCCTCCAAGGTCAAGGAATGGGCCCAGTTCCGTTGCGATAAGGTGACAGACCTGGTCAACGCCATCGTTGACGCCGTCCATGCGAAGGGCAAGAAGGTCAGCGCCGACGTGTTCCCCGGCCCGATGTCATATTCCTACTGGATGGTCAGACAGGAGTGGAGCAAGTGGAATGTCGACATGCTCTTCCCCATGAACTACAACGACTTCTACATGGAAGGCGCCGATTGGCTGGCCACTGTCTGCAAAGAGGAAGCAGAGGCTGCCCCGGAGGGAGTCCCTGTCATAAGCGGCCTTTTCATCTGCAAGGATTGGAAGAACAAGGACAAGGTGACAGATCCCGAAAACTCAGGACTGCTGCCTTCCGAGATAGAGACAGCAGTCCGCGGGTCACTGGATAATGGAGCGGCAGGCATCTGCCTATTCACCCCCGGTGACATGACGCCTGAGCATTGGGATGCCCTTCACAAGGCCCTCAATTAATCATGTAATCCTTTCTGTCTCAGGTAGCTGATAATGTATTCAGGCCTGTCGGTCTGGAACGCTTTGAAGCCAAGGGAGAGCAATCTGCCATAAGCCGCATCAGCCTCCTGGGGACTCTGGAAGGCCCTGTCATCATCATTATACCCGCAAAGGGATCCCCAGATCGAGTTGACCCAGATCTTTGATCCGGCATCCAGCAAGGATTTCATGTACTTGTCGACAGCCGGAGAATCCTTTGAGAAACAAACCTCGAACATCACCGGCATCTTTCCTCCATCAAGGTAACTGTCGATGGCCGGGCATGTTCCGTCCTTGGCGATCGTTACGATGGGCATGTAGATTATTCCCGCCTCATCGCACTTGCGCATGGCATTGGCGGTAGCCTGCCTGTCGCCTCCTGACTTGAATATTATCTGGTCCACGCATCCGACTTTTTTGGCGACCTCAAGTACCTGAGGGAAATAGTTCCAACCATGATCGACATTGACAAGGATCTTGTCTTTGCACACGGCAAGAGCCTCCTCGAGGGTAGGGATGCCAAGAGAGTCGGTAGTGACACCGTGCCCCCTCTTGAGTCTCAAATGCCTCAATGAATCAAGAGTAAAAGAGGAAATCGGTCCCCTTCCATTGGTGCACCTGTTGACAGTTCCGTCATGCGAGAGGACAAGAACGCTGTCGGATGTCATCGCCACATCGATCTCCACGATGTCCAGTCCCATGCGGATCACAGACTCGATGGCCGGAATAGAGTTCTCCGGGTAGTTGCGCCAGTCTCCCCTATGCGCCGCGACGAGGACCTTTTCAGCTGCTTGGATCCACCGCAGGACACCGCGGCGAGAACAGCCGCGAAAGAAGCGGCGATCGTGAACAAACGTCTCATATAACTTAAGGATTAATGATTTCCTGGTCAAATAACGCGTCAAATGTATTTCTCAAGGAAACTTCGTCACCGATCATCCTTCGAAGTTCTTCAAGCGAAACGGCATTCCTGGATTCCGGAATATACAGCTTGAGATAACCTCCATAATAATACTTCTCATGAAGATGCTCCAGGAAGCGCCTCCAGTGCGCTTCCCGGTCCAACTGGGGATAGTGCTCCATCCCGAACTGAACAGTCCTCCGGAGGATCTTAAGCGGAATAATATCCCTGTCAGCCTCGGCTATAATCTTCCCATAAATACTTCTGGGAGAAGAAGTTCCAGAGGCCCGGTGATCTTCCGCCGCCTGGGCTATCATCTCTATCTGATCGGGAGTGAACCACTCCGGGAGCCTTGGATCCTCACGGATAATCTTCCCGGAGGCCAGATGATGGATCTCCCGCCCTTCCACAAGGCCTGTGTCATGGAAAGCGGCGGCCGCATAGACCATGTCCTCATCGACATCATAGAAAGCGGAGAGTCTCAGAGCCTCACTGATAACGCTCCGGGCGTGATCTTCCCTATGTGCCTTGTCAAAAGCGGAATAACGAGGAATGATCTCACTCTCCACATATTCCTTAAGATTCTGGTTCATGGCTCAATACGGAAGTTCAGGAAGGTAACGGTGGACTGTGGAAAGAAGCTCTTCCAGGTTGTCCTTATTGTTAGCGGCGAGAGTCATGCTGGCTTTCGACAAGCTCAGCGGCCCGCCGTCAAACCCACAAGAGACTCCCCCAGCCTCGGACAGGATAAGCGACGCCGCGGCATAGTCCCATGGCTGCAGCCTCATCTCGAAATAAAGCTCCAACTTGCCGGCTGCCATCATGCAAAGCTCGATGGCCGCGGAACCAAAGCGCCTGGTGTCATTGGAACGCATGAATATATCGTAGATGATGTCGGAACAATACTTGGCGAATTCTTTCCTGTAGGTACTCATGGCAGTGCAGAACAAACCATCCTTAAACGGGCGGTCAGAGACTCTAATCGGGCTGTCATTCAGGTAGGCACCGGAACCTTTCACAGCCCAGTACATCTCATTTCTCCACGGGCTATAGACCACACCCTCAATCACTTCCCCGTTATGAGCAAGGGCGACGCTGATGCAGCAATGGTCAATCCCGCGGGCATAGTTGGCGGTTCCGTCAATCGGATCGATGATCCACACATATTCATGACGGATGTCCCCCAGGTCTTCCTCTTCACACAAGAAGCCGGAGCCTGGAAGGATCTCTGCCAAACGCTTCACCAGGAAGTGCTGGACCGCCAGGTCGGAAGATGTCACGAGGTTTGTGGCGTCACCTTTTTGCTTCACATCGAATCCGGAGTGGACCATCAGCTGACTCGCCTCCAGGACAATTGGTTTTATTTTTTCTATGAGCATTTAATATTCGTTTAATAATCAAAGGTTTCCAATCCATTTAGCGATGTCTTCCAACACCTCGGGAGAGATTGTCTCCTCGATTTTGGGATACTCGGCGGACTGCCCGGTCTCGCAATGCTGGAAAAGATGATTGAGATTGGGGTAAACTACACTCTTGGTGCGCTTGTCGGCGAACCTTTGGCCGTTCCTGCTCTTGGGAAGGTTCTGAAGGATAGGCCGCACATTCACCTCCGCTTCGACCTGGGTGTCTTTGTCTCCGTTGAGAACCAAAGCGGGACAACGGACATCCTTTATGTCAGTAAGCGGGTCATAATCAATAAAGAAATCAAGCCAAGGATTATGCTGAGCCTTCGTCTGGGCCCGGACATATTCCTTGGTCAACTTCATTGTCAGACCAGCTTGCCTCAAAGCGTTGAGATTCTGGAGCAGGAGGATGCTGTCGCCCTGCACCCCGGGGCCTGCCATGCTGACAAGGAAATCGACCTTTTTCCTCGCCCCAAGCATGAACGCTATCGATCCGCCTTCGCTGTGGCCTATGACACCGACTCTCTTGAATTTCCGGAGCGAGCGGAGATAGTCAATTCCGGCGGAGGCATCTTCCATAAAATCAAGAGTCGTAGCGTTGGCGGCGTCCCCTGTGGATGCCCCGGCCCCGCGGTCATCGTAGCGCAATGTGGCGATCCCATGCCTGGCAAGATAGTCGGCGATCACCAGAAACGGCTTATGTCCAAATAGTTCCTCATCCCGGTTCTGCAATCCGCTGCCAGAAACCATTATGGCCACGGGGATTTTCTTCCTCCCATTCCAGCCTTCAGGGTAGGTCAAAGTACCGGAAAGAGTAGCGTCCCCATTGGAAAAAGAGACCTCTTCTGTCTTATAAGGATAAGGCCCGGAAGGCGTCTGCGGTCTTAGACGCACCACCTCCCCAGGAGTCAAGACCAAAGGGACTGTCAAGTCTCCTTGAGTGAACCTTCCGACTATGGATCCGCCTTTCAAACGGCCTGAATAGACGACACCAGCGGATTTCTGGGTGACGTGGACTGAGTCTGCTGAGATGTGATCCAACTCCGCGGGAAGCCCCATGGCTCCCTGGTCAGGACTGTCCATCGTACAAACGCCGTCCTGGAAGTGAAACACTATTGCCAGTTTGGTCACTCCGACCTGAAGCTCTCCTTTCCATGGTCCGGAAATGGTCTGCTGGCCAAAAGACATGGCAGAGATGAATAAAGGAAGAAAAACTATCAATAAACGTCGCATCGCATCATTATTTATGATGATTTGCAATTTAGTGATTTTTCCTTTCGGTTGGAATATTTTAACTTTGCGACATGAAAAAGATTTACCTTTCATCATTGGCCATGGTGCTCGGAATAGCATTATGCGGGTTGGTTTCCATGGCTCAGAATCCTGTCAAGGACTCATCTAAAGTTGTCCAAGGTAATGGGACCGTCGTGATCAACACCAAGACGCTTTGTCCCAAAGTCGAAGGCTACATGGGACCGACTCCCCTGGAGATCAGGATCAGGAAAGACACGATCATTGATGTTATCGCCCTACCTAATGACGAGACTCCCGGCTATTTCTACGACGCTTCCAAACTGCTGAAGAAATGGATCGGTCTCACCACAAAGAAAGGGCTTGAGCTTGAGGTTGACGCCGTCAGCGGAGCGACCTTTTCCTCAAACGCGATAATAGAAAACATGAGAGCGGGACTGAGGCGGGCGATAGAAGAATAACCCACTGACCCTAAAATAGATGAGGACAGCCATCATTGGAGCTGGAGCGGCGGGATGCTTCTGTGCGATCGAACTCAAACGGAGGCGTCCGGAGGCTGTTGTCGATGTCTATGAAGCCGGAAGCAAGCCTTTGGCCAAAGTCGCCATCACCGGAGGGGGACGTTGCAATCTGACCAACTCTTTCGCAGGGATCAATTCCCTGAAAGAAGCGTATCCAAGGGGTGACAAACTCCTCAAAAAGGTTTTTTCCGTCTTCGACAACAAGGACACTTGGAAATGGTTCGAGAACGAAGGGGTCAATCTCGTCTTGCAGGATGACCAATGCGTCTTCCCTGCCTCACAGGATGCATCTCTTCGAAGGTCTTGATCTTGAGATAGTTCCCCCAGTCCCGTCACTATTCACATTCAATCTTCCATCCAGCCCTGTGCGAGACCTTATGGGCACAGTCGTGGAGAATGTCTCCACCTCTCTTGCCGGGACAAAGTTCAAGGCCTCCGGTCCTCTGCTGGTAACCCACTGGGGAATGAGCGGACCTGCGATCCTGAAACTCTCATCCTATGCGGCGCGCTTCCTTGCCGAGAGAAGGTACGAGGCGACACTGCTTGTCAATTGGTACGGAGAAGATGGCCAGGACCACGTGCGCATGGACATGCAAAAAGCGGCGGAAAAGAATCCACTCCGGCAGGTGCTTAACTCCCACCCCGACCACATTCCCGCCAGGCTCTGGGCCTATCTGGTCACAAAAAGCAAGATAAGGGAAGACGCCCGTTGGGCGGAGATCGGATCCAAGGGACTGAACCGTCTTTGCGAGACCCTGACCAATGACTCCTATCACATCAAGGGCCAGAGCCGCTTCAAAGAAGAATTCGTGACATGCGGTGGGGTCGCCCTGAGCGAAATAAACAACAAAACGCTGGAAAGCACAAAGTATCCTGGCCTCTATTTCGCCGGAGAAGTACTTGATATTGACGGCATTACCGGAGGATTCAACCTGCAGGCCGCATGGTCGACCGGCTTTCTGGCAGCCATTTCCATATCCGAAAAATAGTAGTATCTTTGCGGCCGTTATTCCCCATCCCCATCCATGGCTAAAGGTCAGAAAGATATACTTTTGGGATTGATCCGCGAAGGTAAGCGGATGTCTCTAGGCCAGCAGATCCAGCTTGCGCTGATATTGAGTCTTCCTGCGATCCTAGCCCAGACTTCATCGATGCTGATGCAGTACATCGACACCGGGATGGTCGGACGGCTTGGAGCCAATCCTTCAGCCTCAATCGGACTCATCTCAACAAGCACCTGGATTCTGGGAGGATTCACAGCTGGAGCATGCTCGGGATTCTCGGTTCAAGTCGCTCATCTTTGCGGAGCGAAAGATTTCAAGGCAGCCAGGTCCGTACTCAGGGAGGGGCTCTCATCCGTGTTGATCCTTAGCTTTTTCCTGGCCGCGATCGGAATAGCCCTATCCGGTCCTCTGCCTGGGTGGCTTGGAGGCAGTCCGGAGATCATCTCCGACGCCTCGAAATATTTCCTGATCTATTCCGCATTCATTCCTGTCGGCGCTGTAGGATGGGCCGCGAGCGCGATGCTCCAGGCCAGCGGCAACATGAAAGTTCCAAGTGTCATGTACACGGCTATGTGCGTGCTGGACGTTATTTTCAACTACATATTCATATTCAAGTTTGGGATGGGAGTCGCCGGAGCGGCGCTTGGAACCGGCCTCTCGGAGCTTTTGACATCAGCCTTTTCCGTGTGGTACGTACTCACCCAGTCCAAGGAATTGAACATAAAAGGAGAGAAAGGATCGTTCCGGCCAAGGAAGAAAACCGTCTCCAACGCCTGGCACATCACCGCTCCGATGTGGCTGCAGAACATAATAATGCGGGGAGCCTATGTCATGAGCACGATTATTGTAGCACCGCTTGGGGCCATCGCCATCGCTGCCAACGCGTTCGCCATCACCGCCGAAAGTTTCTGTTACATGCCCTCATACGGCATTGAGGAAGCCTCTACGACCTTGATCGGACAAAGCCTCGGAGCTGGCCGGAAGAGTATCGCGAAACGCTTTTCAAGAATAACGATGTCGATGGGAGCGGTGATACAAACCTTCCTGGCGGTCCTGATGTTCATCTTCGCTCCACAGCTTATGGCTCTACTCAGCGTCGATCCAGACGTCGTAGCGCTTGGAGCTAAAGTCCTGAGGATCGAGGCATTCGCAGAGACGATGTACGCGATATCAATCGTCGGATACGGATGCTGCGTGGGAGCTGGTGACACGCTGATGCCTAGCCTGATGAACTTTTTCAGCATGTGGTTCGTCAGGATCGGACTCGCCGCCATCCTCACCCCGAAGCTTGGACTTCAGGGCTACTGGATAGCGATGTGCGTCGAGCTCAATGTCAGGGGTATCCTCTTCCTCTGGAGGCTGCGCGGCGAGAGGTGGATGAAACATCGGGTGACCGGAAAAGAAGAGGAAAATGAGTTGGAATTAGCTGAAATATAACTACTAACAATAAGAATGGAGAATATTATCGGTAAAGAGTTCGGCGGTGAGAGGTCGCTATACTGTAAGAAAGACTTGTACCTTGAGGATGTGATCATCCGCCCCGGAGAGTCCGGCCTTAAAGAGACCGCCAACATCACCTGTGTCAAATGCCGCTTTGAGGGTAAATATCCCCTCTGGGAGTGCGACGGATTCGTGGTGAAGGACAGCATTCTGACCGTGGGCGCACGCTCTGGTTTGTGGTATTCCAGAAACGGGGAGCTTTACGACACAGTCATCGACGCTCCCAAGACTTTCCGCAGGATGGACGGCATCAAAATGAGGAATTGTTGGATCCCCGGAGGAAGCGAGACCTTCTGGGACTGCTCAAACATCGATGTGAAGGACTGCGTCATCGAGAGGGCTGACTATGTCTTCATGCACTGTGAGAACATCGTCCTTGAGAATGTCAAACTCCAGGGCAACTATGGCTTCCAGTACGCTAAGAATGTCGTCGTAAAGAACTGCGTACTCAACTCCAAAGACTCCTTCTGGGAGGCCGAGAATGTCGAGATCTATGACTCTGTCATCAATGGCGAGTACCTTGCCTGGTATTCAAAGAATGTGAAGCTGGTCCGCTGCCACATCACCGAGACCCAGCCTCTTTGCTACTGTGACAACCTGGTGATGGAATACTGCACATTCGGATCCGACTGCGACCTGGCCTTCGAATATTCATCCGTCGAGGCTACCGTCAAAGGCAATGTCGTGTCGATAAAGAACCCCCGTACAGGCCACATCCATGTCGGCAGCGTCGGTGAGATCATTATCGACGAGAACATAAAGGGGCCTGGCGATTGCGTGATAACGACAGACTAATTTATTCACAATGAAACACTTCTCCATTTTTAAGGCGTTGCTACCCATGGTTCTGGCCCTATGCTTCGACCCATCACTTGGAGCATGTACCAACCTGATAGTCACTAAAGGCGCCTCGGCCGACGGGTCCGTGATCTGCACCTACAACTGCGACACATTCGGGTATTCCGGGTGGCTCACCCACTCCCCCGCCGGACAGCACAAGCCTGGGGAGAAGATCGCCATTCGTTCCTTCTGGCATCCTTCTGAGATCAAAGGCTATGTCGACCAAGTTGAATACACTTACAACGTCATTGGCTACATCAACGAGAAGCAGCTATGCATAGTCGAAACGACTTTCGGCGGAAGACACGAGCTGGTCAATCCCGAAGGGATCCTGGGCTATGACAATGTCATCCAGCTGGCACTCCAGCGCTGCTCAACCGCAAGAGACGCTATCCGCGTCATGGGCCAGCTGATGGACGAGTACGGCTACTGTGACGAGGGAGAGACCTTCACTGTCTGCGACAAGGAAGAAGCATGGATCATGGAGCTCATCGGTAAGGGACAGGGGCGTAAAGGTGCCGTCTGGGTCGCGATGAAGATTCCTGACGGACAGATTTGCGCTCATGCCAACATCAGCAGGATCAGGCAGTTCCCGCAGGTCTCCAAGGCTAAAAAGAATAGTCTTTATCAAGAGATCGAGGGTGAGTGCATGTACTCGAGCGATGTGATCTCATTCGCCCGGGAGATGGGTTATTTCAATGGCAAGAACGAGGATTTCAGCTTCAGGGATGCTTATTGCCCGATCTCTTTCCTTGGTGTTCGGCAGTGTGACGCCAGAGTTTGGAGTTTCTTCCGTCACCACACCGACCCTGCCGAGATGGACAAATACCTCCCCTATCTGGAAGGAAAATTCGACCAGATCGACCATCTTCCCCTTTGGATCACTCCCGAAAAGAAAGTCTCTGTCAGGGACATCATCTCAGACATGAGGGATCACTACGAAGGGACTCCGCTTGACATGACCAAAGACATCGATGCCGGACCCTGGGGAATGCCCATCAGGCCCAGGGCAAAAACCTTCGAGTCAGGCGGACAGAAATACTTCAGGGAGAGGCCGATAGCATCCCCGCAAGCCGGATTCACCCTTGTGTCCCAGCTTAGAAGCTGGCTTCCTGACGAGATCGGTGGAGTGATGTGGTTTGGCTGCGACGACGCTGACATGGTCGCTTATGTCCCGGTGTATTGCTGCGAGAGGGAGATCCCTACCGCTTTCCGCGAAGAGAACAACCTCAACGGGACATTCAACGAGCAAGGAGCCTACTGGATGTGCAACATGGTCTCCAATTTCATATATCCAAGATATGGCGCTATGATCGGGGATCTCCGGGCCGCCCAGAGCGAGCTTGAGGATTTCTATGCCTCAGAACAAGACGAGGTCGCGGAGAGGGTGAAGGGCCTGAATCCTTTGGACAGGATCTCATTCCTGACCTCGAAGACAGCCTCCTACACCGAAAAAATGATGACTCGCTGGGACCGCCTCTGGAAAGAGTTGGTAGTCAAGTATAACGACCAGCCGGGAGGCTACGACCAAAGGTTCTATGACGCTGTCGCGAGGGACACTGGCGACCGCTACAAGATTCCGGAATAGACATCAAAGTATCATTAAACTCGCACCATGATCGGGACAATCGTCAACACCGCTTGCATCATCTGCGGCTCTGTGGTAGGGACCCTCTTCCGGAAGGGCCTCGGAGAGAAGTACCGCAAAGCCCTATTCAATGCGATGGGACTGGCTTCACTTGCTCTCGGGGCCAACTCTTTTGTCCAGAATATGCCCAAAAGCGAGTTCCCGGTGCTTTGCATCCTGAGCCTCGCGATCGGAGGAGTCGTCGGGACCGCCCTGGACATCGACGGCAGGACCAAGCGACTGGTCTCGAGATTCGGAGGAGAGTCTTTCGCAAGCGGACTGATCTCGGCATGCCTTCTATTCTGCGTCGGCACATTTTCGATAGTGGGACCTGTGCTTAGCGCTTTACAAGGAGACAACACGTTCCTTTTCACAAACTCCACTCTGGACCTTGTGACATCGATGGTCTTCGCCACGACTTATGGCATCGGAATAATCCTTGCCGCTCCGACCTTGTTTCTCTGGCAGGGTATGTTTTACCTGATCGCCATTCTGGCCTCGTCCAGTCCCCTGCTCCAGGGTACTCTTGTCAACGAGCTCGCCATCGTGGGTGGCGTGCTGATCATTTCCTCGGGCTTGTCTATTCTCGAGATAAAAGACTGTAAGACACTTAATTACTTACCGGCACTACTCGTGCCGGTACTATGGTTTCTTATCAAAGGCTTGTTCTGAGCTTCTAGCCCTGATGCGCCGGACGCAGCAGGTCAAGGACCACTTTAACGGGATTGAATGTCTGGATAGGAACCTCCACGAAAAGGGTGTTCCAGTCACTCATCGCCCCATTCCATAGTCCAGGCAGCTCGAGTGCTTTTAGTTCCCTACCCTGATAACTCTTCTGGCTGATGAAACCGGCCTCCTGGTCAACGTAGGAAAGGAGATCGAACTTATTTCCCCTACAGTCCCTAAGCAGGCAGATGATATCAACCGGATTGAAATGGGTGGCGTGAGCCATAGCCGCGAGGGCTTCCGGATCATCTTTGTTGATCTGGACACTTTCCAGGATCTGCAATGATGTGCAGCCGTCCTTACCTTCGATGATGTACGGGCCACCCCCGGGCTCTCCCTCGTTGCGGACCATTCCGCAGACGCGGATCGGACGGTTCAGCTTCGAGCGAAGCAACGCAACCCTTTCTTCCAAGTTGCTGATCTTAGGTATTTTGACACAGAGAACGGTGCTGAGGAATCTCTCGATCTCGTCACAAATTTCTTCTGAAGGGGCGGCGTTCAGCCTCCTGATGAAAAGGATTATCTCGTCTCTCAAATTAAGCGCCTCACCCATCAGGACCTTCTTATAAAATGAAGTCTCGCCCAAGTATTTCTCATGGGAGACATTGTCGATATTCTTGATCGAGACCAGTTCATCTTCCACCTTGTTCAGGTTATGGATCAAGGCTCCATGCCCCGCGGGACGGAACAAAAGCTCACCTTCAGAGGTCCTGAACGGATTCCCGTCCAAATCGACCGCTATCGTGTCAGTGGCTTTATCCTGATAGGTGAACGTGATGTCATAGTGGACGCCATAACGCTTTTCATATTCCGGAACCACCTCAGCGACAGCTTTTTCGAAAAGTTCCCTGTGCTCCGGGGAGATTGTGACGACAAGTTTGCAGGAATCCTCGTCAGTAAATGGATCAGTAACACGCATATACTCCTGGGCCTCGACAAGATGCTCTGCGATAGCTGTCCTGACCTCAGAGGGATAACGGTGGAACTTCAGGACCCCTTTGGGTTTGGAACCGTATGCGAGACCCTCATCGCATAAAAGCTTGGTCAGCGCCTTGAGCCTATACGCCCTGCTGTCATCCGGTTCCCCGAAAATTGCCTCGTCGTAAAACGCGAAATCTTTTATCCTCGCGGCAAGCTTCGCTCCCGGAGCGTCCGCGGGAAGATCCTCTCCAGCCTTTAGTTTCTCAAGTCCCGAAAACATGTCCTTGAACATCCTGGAGGCTGCCCCAGATGCGGGTACGAATTTACAGCAGCCCTCGAACGACGCTCTTTGGAAATAATCCGCAGACTCATGGGCGTCTTCCTCTGACAGGACCTTAATCCCATTACCAGGAGTCGCTGGCGCTACTATCTTCATCCAAGGGTAGCCTTTTTTGAAACGCTCAACTTGATCCTCGACCTGTCCAAGGTCGGCCCCACGCCCCTTGATCTGGGCGATGTCTTCTTTAGTGAACATTAATATGTGGTTTTAAGTCTTATTCGAAATAGTATCCGAAACCTGGTTTCAGGGTGATGTGGCCAGCCAAATCTCCCAATTTGGAGCGGATGTCCTTGATGCTGCCGTCCACATCTTTTATACCCGCAGGCTCATCCTTGGGCCAGATGGATTCCAAAAGCTCTTCCTTCGAGAAAACACGCCCGGGATTTGAGACCAGCAGGCTGAGAAGCTCGAACTCTGTTTTGGTAAAGTCAATAGGCTTTCCGTACAAAGTCGCTGTCTTGCGCTGGTGATCAATATCCAAGGCTCCAAAATTGTCCGCGTCTTCCCTTTTTCCCATCTTCGCCTCCACAGCGTTGATCACATAGTCACCGCACTTCTCGCACTCCCTGACAATATCCACGAACACGGTTCCAAGAGCGAAGGAATATTTGCCGGAATCAACATCGATGGTGTTCTGGGAACGGAGCCTGTCGCGCAACGAGTCGATGTCGTTCTCAAGTGTCCAGGAAAGATCGGGATCTCCTTCTCCCTCAAGGACTTTCTCCATGTTCTCAAATGCCTTGTCAAGGAGTTCGAACATCCCCTTGATCCCACTTTCCTGGTCAGGGAGGAAATGCTCTTTTTCCTTTTGGCGACGCTCGATCATCCTGGAAAGGTTAAGGCAGCTGTCACCGATACTCTCCAACTCACTAACCTCACGGAGCATGGCCCTGATCTTACGCTTTGTCTCATCGCTCAAATGGGCTGTGGAGACTTGGGCGAGATAACTTCCGATCTCGCTCTCAAGACGATCGGACATCTGTTCCATCTCGCGTATCCTGGCGATCTTTTTCTCGAATGCAGCCTCGTCTGTCTCATCGTACAGATCCCGGACAAGGGCGAACATCTGCCTCATCCTCTCAGCGAAGAGGCTCGTCTCCTTCTGAGCCTGCAGGACAGAAATCTCAGGGGTCTTCATAATACCGGTCTGGATGTACTGGAGACGGAAGTCCTCGTCCGCGGTCTTCTGAGGAATCAGATATGTCACAATCTTCTCAATCTGCGGGATGAACCAGATAAGGATCGCCGTGTTCGTGACATTGAACATCGTGTGGAATGTCGCCAGGACGAAAGACAATCTGGCGGCACTCTGGGATTCAGCATGAGGGTCGACCCCAACTATCGAGCATGCGGTGTTGACGAAGGGATAAAACAAACACAGCACCCACAGGACTCCGAACACATTGAACAGCAAGTGGGCAAGGGCCGCCCGGCGAGCCTGCGAGTTGGCCGAGAGAGCCGCAACGTTGGCTGTCACGGTCGTACCGATGTTCTCACCCATAACCAGGGCGATACCTTGATAAATGGTAAGGACCCCGGTGGTGCAAAGCACCATGGTTATTGCCATCAAAGCGGCCGAAGACTGGGCTATCACCGTGAGTATGCCACCTATGACCAAGAAGAGGAGGATGGTGAGATAACTGCCTGAATCAAAGGAAGAGAAAAAGTTGACCACACCCTCATTGTGCGCCAGGTCCATCTCCCTTCCGGTCACGTTCAAGGTGCCGAGGGCGAAGAAAAGGAACGAAAGACCAAAGAGGAAGTCTCCCAGATAACGGTGCTTTCTCGAATTGATCAGGATGACAGCGATAAGGAATACCGGCCATACGAGATTCGTGATGTTAAATGAGAATCCGGCCGACATTATCCAAGCCGAGAGAGTCGTTCCGATATTCGCTCCCATAATGACTGAGATGGCCTGGGCGAGGGTCAGGAGAGCGGCGTTGACGAAAGATACAGTCATGACTGTCGTCGCGGCGGAAGATTGGACAGCCACGCAGACAAGCATTCCAGTGAGTACTCCGGTGAAACGATTGGTAGTCATCGCCCCTAGAATGTGGCGCAGGCCGGGGCCGGCCATCTTCTGCAGGGCCTCGCTCATCACCTTCATTCCGTACATCAGGAGGGCGATAGAGCCGAGCAGCTTGAATATAGTCATTATCATAACGCGAATTTACATCCTTTTTAAGTATTCTGAAAAGGCATGTTTCAATTATTTATCAACATTTTTTCGATAGTGGTTTATTTTCGTAAATTCGCATTATGTAAGTTGGTTCACTATTTAACTTGTTTTATGGCCACGACAGAAAACAACTTGAAACACCAGATGCTCTTGAAGAAGGATCCGTCTCAGGTGGAGGGACTTGCCCGCTTCTTCAAGACCGGTCCCGGCGAGTACGGAGAAGGAGACATATTCCTCGGGATCAAAGTCCCGGAGACAAGGAGTGTGGTCAAAAACTGCTGGAGGGAGACAACTTTCGAGCATCTTGAGGAATGTCTCAGAAGTGAGTACCATGAAATGAGGCTGGCGGCGCTGCTGGCCATGATCGAGATATTCTCCCACGCCAAGAAAGATGCCGCATTAAGGGAGCGATGCGTGAATTTCTATCTCAGCCACACGGACCGCATCAATAATTGGGATCTGGTGGATCTTTCATGCTATCCCATTCTGGGAGAGTGGCTGCTCGACAAGGACCGGACTCTGTTGTACGACCTGGCTCGTCACGGAAAAACAATCTGGGAGCAGCGTATCGGCATAGTCAGCACCATGACCTTTGTCCGCCACGGGCAACTGGATGACACATTCAGAATCGCTGACATACTGCTTCACCACCCGCACGACCTGATTCAGAAAGCTGTCGGATGGCTCCTTAGGGAAGCAGGCAAACGTGACGAGTCCAGGCTGAGGGCATTCTTGGACACCCGTTCCAGTGAGATGCCCAGGACAATGCTCCGCTATGCTATCGAAAAGTTTCCCGATGAACTCAGGAAAAAGTATTTGGAAAAATAAAACAAAAACGCATTAATATGAAACTCACGACCAAGATTCTACTGCCCATGGCACTGATGGGCATTCTTTTCACGTCCTGTGGCAACAGGCAAAAAAAGGCAGTTGCAGAATCAGCCACTGAATCAGTTAATAATCAGTATTTTGACGCAATCAATAAGTACCTGACCGACATTATCGGGAAAGGATATGCAACCGGCGAAGTCACCATCCCGTATTCTGATTACTGTTCCATAGATGACAGTTCCGCGGAAGATATCCAAGTCTTTGGAGACTTCTGGGTTGAGAACTACAATGTTTCCGGAGATAGCCTGCTATTCGTCTCAGGCGGCAACCACTCTGGAAAGATGCATATCAAGAAGGCCTCCGGAGGACAGTTCTTCGTTGTCGGATTCGATGCTGTGGGCGACGGCAGTGAATACCTGCCGACGGCCAAGGCGATTTTCGGAGACAGGTTCGATGATTTCCAGAAAGCATATTCCGACAACGAGGCCCGTGAGGAAATCCGGAAATCGGCCATTTCTGAATTCGTCAAAAAGAACAACTTGGCCGTGAAATATTACAAAGATTACGGCTGGCCGGCTGTCCAGCTATAAACATATTACTTCACTTAGCTATTTTTTCACGAACTCAACCCGGCGGTTCTTGGCCCTTCCCTCTTCGGTGCCGTTGTCAGCGATGGGGCTGTGTGATCCTTTGCCTACGGCGGTGAGGCGGTCGGCCGGGATACCGTTCTTGACGAGGGCGGCCACGATTGCCTCCGCTCGCTTCTGGCTCAGCGGATCATTGACGGCGTCGCTGCCAGTCGCGTCGCAGTGGCCCTGGACCTCGAATTTGAGGCTGGCGTCTTTCTTCATCAATTCAGTGATGCGGCTTATCTCGACTGCGGATTCGGGCTTCAAGGTAGCCTTTCCGGTGTCGAAGGTGATGGCGTAGGTGACGATCTTCCCGTCGGAGGCCAGACGGTCATAAAGGGGAACTGCCCCCTTCGCCAGACGGACGTTGCTGATGCCGCTGTAGGCATATTGGGAAACACTGTTGAAATAGAGATATCCGGGGGCTTCCATGGCTGGCACATTGATGATGCGCACACCGTTGATATAACCCTTGAAGGCCCTCTTGTTGAAGGAAAAGGCATAATGGTTCCATTCGCCAGCCTTCAGCGGATTGTCCTTTCCATTATATCCACCGAGACCCGGATTGAGACCCAGTTCTTTTTTGCCGTAAGTTTCGGAATCCGAACCGGGTTTACGAAGACTCCATTCCATGTCTGAAGATCCGTCTTCCCTGTAGCGGAAAATAACATAGCTGGAAGCATTGTAATAGTCGGAGGCGCCGCGGTCTCCAAACCTAAGCTCCATGCCAAGTTCAGAGCCGCCGTCTTCCGACATGGGAGCGACATAAAGGTCGAATTCCAGGGTAAATATCTCAGGCAGCCAGCTCCATTTATCCTTCATGAGTGGCATCACCTGCCCAAGGCCATTGTCTGTAAATGCCAGCACCTTCCGGCCTTTCACCGACGCTGTCTCCACATAACCGTCCAGCAAGTCCCAGCGCAGCGGGAACTCTCCAAGTTTCTCGTTCTCAAAGGTGTCCTCGAAAAAAATCTCGTCACCAGGGACAAAGTCGGTCTTGGCGTATGCGGTCTGGGTTTCACCCTTCTGCCCGAAGGCAAGACTACCGGCAAGAATAACACCGGCGGTGATCAAAGCAATCTTTTTCATATTCTAACATATTAAAGGATTTTCATCTCAAAGGCTTTCCGCACGATTTCCGCTGATGTGGACGCGGAGAATTTGACAAGAAGCTGCTTCCTGTACCACTTGACGGTCTCCGGGCTCAACCCCAAGTCTTGGGCGATCTGAGGTGTGGTCCTGCCGATGGCAACTTCCTGAAGGATGGACTTCTCCCTTCTTGTCAGTTTAATGTCATTTGCTGTGATTTCGTCCATTTGTGGTTTTCGTTTTCGCGAATTTCGGCTATTTATTTGTCTTAAACACCACCCTTTCGGGTGGCATACTCCACCCTAAAGGGTTGAAAATGGTCAATTAATATTTACTATCTTTGTCTCTATGAGAAGAATAGGTATCATTTTGCTGCTGACAGCCTTGTCAAGCATACGGGGATTAGCGTACAATGACCATCGGGGGCACAACCTTGATTCCCTTGAAAGAGTTGTCGCGAAATGGACTCCCGATGCCATAGACCGCGCTTCGACCCGGGAACTGGTGGACCTGAACCGGGCCTTTCGGGACCTCATGCTTGGTTACAGCGCCTTGAACGGCGAGAAATGCGCTTTCTATGCCCGTCAGGCACTCTCCGTCTCTGAGCCGAGAGGTTGGGAGGAAGCCAACGCTGATGCCTTCCGCTATCTGGGACAGTGCTTCTGGGCTTCGGAGAAGTATGACAGCTCGCTCTTTTATTATCGGAAAGCGCTCGTTGCCGTTGAACGCATGGCGGATGGGGCGACTTCACCCACCGCTCCGGAAGGATATTCCGAGCTTGCCATCGATGACACCCGGTCCGCTCTTTATGGGGCTATCGGCAACCTTTACAATATGATGGATTCCATCCCTCAGGCTATGGACTGGTACGGGAAAGCCGGCGCCATTTTCGACAAATATGGATGGAACCAGAGCAACGCCATCCTCTACTATAACATCGGGGAAACCTGGGTGGAACAGGGAGAGCTGCGGAAAGCCACTCAGGCTTATGAGAAAGCCCTAGGGTATGCTCAAGGAGACTCCCTTATGGTAGCAATGGCCCAGAAAGGCCTTGGACGTGTGTATATGGAGCAAGGGAAAACCGGGAAAGCGCTCAAGCATCTCCATAAGGCCGACGAGTACTTCTCTTCGCATGATAAGGAAGAGTTGACCTTTACAAAAGAGAATTTTGAATATATGTCGGCGGCTCTTCTTACCCAAAGGAAGCAGATGATATTCATAGCCTTAGGAGCCGTTCTTATCCTATCGCTTTTACTTATTGTACTGCTGATCGGAAAGAAATTGCGCCGCTCGAGGAAAGAACAGGCCGAAGTCTCCGCCGTCCTGGAAGAGACTATCCAGGAAACCCGTCGCCCAACCGTGAAGTGGTACCGCAAGAAGCTCCTTGTGAAATTTGATGTTGCCAACACGGCCGAGCTTACCTCAACAGTCAAGGATATGGGGCTGATATAGATGTGCCATTTTGCACTTTCTTCAGTGTAAACCACGAAGAGCTGATGACCCTACATCGGGGGGTTCGTTTGGCCATCTCATTGAAAGTGTGTATATTTGCTTTGCTAAATCCTTGTTTACATGAACACAGAACGCAAACAAACATACCTTGCACCCTCGACGCTGGTCTTCGAGGTGGTGCAGGAAGGCGTCATCTGCCAGAGTCCCGGTGGCGTGGGAGGTACACGCAATGGATATGGTGAAGCAATTGAAGACGAATGGGCATAATGGAGGGCAAGAATATGAGAATTAAGTACACAATGTTTATGCTGGCTGCCATTCTTGCCGCCTGCACCAATGAACCCCTTCCGGAAACAATTGTCGAAGAGGCTCCTGAATCATATACTTTGGTCGTGACCGCCACGAAAGGCAATGAAGATACGACCCGCGCACTCTCACTCGACGGCAATAAGCTCAACGCCACGTGGGCGACGGGCGAAGTGGTGCAAGTGTACCACGTTTCTAACCCCGGCACAGAGGCCGAATTTGAATCGACCACCCCCGATGCTACGCTCTCCGCACAGGGCAGCGGCATGACGACCACTCTATCAGGCTCGTTCACCGGAAGTTACACTCCGGCCGTGGACGATGTGCTCAGGCTGAGGTTCCTGCCCAACCCATACTATACGACTCAGGAGGGTACGCTCGACTACATCGCCACGCACTGTGACTACGCAGTTGCCACGATAACCGTCGCATCCGTAGATGCCTTGACACGCACCGTCACCGCCACCGCCCCTGCCTCGTTCGAGAACCAGCAGGCCATCGTGAAGTTTTCGCTGAAACAGCCTGACGGAACCACGCCCTTCCCCGTCACGAGCCTCACGGTGAATGTGGGCAGCACGACGTACAATGTGATGCCCACGGCCGCTGCCAGCGACTTCTACGTCGCAGTGCGAGAGGCATCGAACAAAGCCGTGTCCCTCTCAGCCTATAACGACTACGGCAAATTTGGTTACGAGAAAGCGGGCATCACCTTCGAGACGGGCAAGTATTACGCCATCGGCGTGAAGATGGAGAGCCGCGCGATGGATAAATCACTGACCGAAGTGACGGCGAGCGAAATAGGTTGGCGCATCGGCAGCGACGGCGTGGCCTACGAGCCGACGGACAATCTGCCATCAGGTGTGAGTCCCGTGGCTATGATTGGCTATATCAGCGAGACAGGCCACGGCCTGGCCATAGAATTGAACAACTCGCCGAATAAAGTCACATGGGCTGAAGCCTTATCCATTGCCACATCGGGCAAGACTTCCATCAAGAACTGTACGTGGCGGTTGCCGAGCTTCGACGATTGGTTCAACATCCTCGTCGGCTGTGCAGTGGAAGGTGACCAAACGGCATTTCCTGGTGAGGGGGAGAAGGCTTTGAATCCCGTTCACGGTTTTCATCGGAAGTATTATGCCACAGGATTCTCGCTGGCAGTAGCAGAGGGGATGTCAGGATCATACTTCTGGACAAGTACGGAACCCCAGACAACTACGGCTAACGAGGTGTGGCTCGGGTTCTACAATAACACAGACTTAGCAAGGTTTCGTGAAAAAGAAAAAACGAACAGCAAAAATTACGTGCTTGCTGTGCTGGCGTTCTGACGGGCGATGAGATGAATAACCGGGAGTGCAAGACGCTTGCGCTCCCGTACATGACAAATCAGCAGATGAACCGCTGCCTTAAAGACCTCTGTGAGATCTGCGAGTTCAACACACCTGTCCATATCACCCTATACCGCAACGGCGTCCCGCCGGATGTCGTGATGAAGTTCACAGGCCACTCTGACTACAAGTCCATGAAGCCCTACATCGACATCACTGAATCCGCCAAGCGCGACGCCATCAGCCTAATGGAAAAAGCCTTTGATGCCAAATAGTTTGAGCCAAAAATTCAGCCAAAAAGAGGAAATAATCTTGAATTTGGCTGACTTTGTCGAAGCCTGGGGCCGAGGCTCAGTGGTGTAACAAATGAGCCACTAGAACAAGGCCAAGATTGCCGGAACCACCTCCTCAAATTCAAAAAGACCGCCGGCCTGGACTTCTACGACCGTAGCGGCCTCTATGCCTTAGAAGTGGCCAAATACCGCAGCGGAGAAATGCAGGTGGTCTCAGGGCCGATGGGGCATGAAAAGGTACACTATGAAGCTCCTAAACCAGAGCGTATTCCAGAAGAAATGCACCGATTCATCGACTGGGTGAACACGGACACAGGCACTGACCCTGTTCTCAAAGCCGGTATCGCCCATCTTTGGTTCGTCTCCATCCACCCTTTTGATGATGGCAACGGCCGCATCACCCGCGCCATCACGGATATGCTGCTTGCCCGCAGCGATCATTCTTCAAAGCGCTTCTACAGCATGTCCAATGAAATGATGATACTGCAGAAGGAGTATTACGATGTATTGGAGAAGACGCAAAAGGGCGATGGTGACATCACCGCCTGGCTCATGTGGTTCTTGGACTGCTTCGACAGAGCCCTTTCCTCCACCGAAGAGACCCTTGCCTCCGTCTTGGCAAAGGCCCGCTTTTGGGAGAATCACAGGGATCTAGTCGTAAACGAGCGCCAGCGCAAGATCATCAATATGCAATTTGACGGATTCTTCGGCAAACTGACCTCCGGAAAATGGGCCAAGATAGGCAAGTGTTCAACCGACACGGCTCTGAACGACATTAAAAACCTCCTCGAAATAGGCGTCCTACGCAAAAATGATGAAGGCGGCCGCAGCACAAACTATTCCTTGGTGACGGAATAGACTTCCGGCAATTCGAGTTCCTAAAGCTCCGACACCTTCGGCCTTCCAATCAAAGGGAGGCCGAAAATGTTTTCACATAGGAATGTATGATGTAAAGTAAGGTGAAATGATAAACGAGTTTATTATTTCACTTTACTTATTGATTTTCAGTAGATTATGTCAGAATAGCTGTTGTTTATATGATTTCTTTTTCTTTACTCTGCTATAATAATAAAGAGTAATATGAAAAAGATACCTGATGACACACCGTTGAATAGAATGACGTTAGGACAGCTTAAGGCCGCTCTTATCGGGATTATGCCTCAGACGGAGGGGAAAGCCTGTTCAAGGTCTCCTCGAAGCGTTCCATGTGGGACAATGCCCGAAGCTTTCTTGTCAT
>ONUG01000123.1 GCA_900320965.1 uncultured Bacteroidales bacterium
GTCTCCGGGATTTTCCGCAGTCTCGGCATCCTGCCAATAAAGGGCTGGATTGGTTGCACCGGACTGTGCAAAAACGTAAAAACAGCGTTCCGGCTGCAGCAAACTAACGCTTGCTGAACTGGAAGCGGGCACGTGCGCCAGGCTGACCAGGCTTCTTCCTCTCGACTTCGCGGGAGTCACGGGTCAGGAATCCCTCGGCCTTCAAGGCGGAACGGTAAGCCTCTCTATCGAGATCGCTCAGAGCACGGGAGATCCCGAGCCTGACGGCTTCCGCCTGGCCTTTGGTGCCACCACCGACCACGTTCACCTTAACGTCAAACTGACCTTCTGTCTTAGTGACGGCGAAAGGCTGGTTCACGATGTACTGGAGAGAGCCCTCCTTGAAGTAATCCTCAAGGGGACGATCATTGATCGTGATGTTGCCTTTACCGGCAGAAAGATAAACACGAGCGACGGCTGATTTACGTCTTCCAAGGGCGTTTTTCTGTTCCATTTGCTGTGTTAGATTTCGTTCAACTTAATTTCTCTAGGATTCTGCGCCTGGTGCGGATGCTCGGGTCCCACATAAACATGCAAGTTACCGAGAATCTTGTCACCAAGACGTGTCTTGGGGAGCATTCCTTTAACGGACCTCCTCACCAGTTCAGCGGGTCTTTTCGCGAGAATCTCCCTAGGGGTCGAGAAACGCTGGCCGCCCGGATAACCGGTGTAGCGAACGTAGACCCTGTCGTCCATCTTGTGTCCCTTGAGGGCCACCTTCTCGGCGTTGATGACGATGACATTGTCACCGCAATCCACATGAGGGGTGAAGCCGGGTTTGTTCTTGCCGCGAAGGACAAGAGCGACCCTGGAAGCAAGACGGCCAAGGGGAAGATCCGTGGCATCGATGACAACCCACTCCTTGTTCACAGTCGCTTTGTTGAGCGAGACTGTTTTGTAGCTAAGTGTGTCCACTGTCTTGATCTTTAATGGTTTAACATATAAAATTGCGATCCCTAAACAACATAGGGGACGCAAAGGTAGCAATTTTTTTTGAAAAAATAGTATTTTTGTCTTCCATCATTGACTGAAATGAAGATAGGGAACATAGATCTGGGGGAAAAACCGGTGCTTCTGGCGCCGATGGAGGACGTGACTGACGCCTCATTCCGTGAGATATGCAGGGAGCAAGGGGCGGACATGGTCTACACCGAATTCATCCCTGCTGAAGGACTGATCCGTGACGCTAAAAAGGCCTACGCCAAACTCAAGACATCCGACAGCGAGGCTCCCATCGGGATCCAGATCTACGGCAGCGACCCCGATGCCATGGTCGAGGCAGCTCGCATGGCGGATCATGCGGACCAGATTGTGGGAGGACATGGCTGCGATCTCATCGACATCAATTTCGGCTGTCCGGTCAGCAAGATCGCGGCCCGGGGCGCCGGCTCAGGCATGATGAAGGATCCTGACAAGATGGTGATGATCACCAAAAGGATTGTGGAGGCCGTCAGCAAACCAGTGACAGTCAAGACCCGCCTGGGGTGGGATGACAAAAGCAAGATAATCGTCGAGCTAGCTGAACGCCTTCAGGACTGCGGAATCCAAGCCCTGACCATCCACGGCCGCACCCGCTGCCAGATGTATAAAGGAGAGGCGGACTGGACCCTGATCGGGGAAGTCAAGAGGAATCCCAGGATGAATATTCCCATAATCGGCAACGGGGACATCGACTCCGCCTCAAAGGCGAAAGAGGCTTTCGAGCGTTTCGGGGTCGAGGGGATCATGGTAGCCAGGGCCTCTTTCGGTCGTCCATGGATATTTAAAGAGATCAAGCACCTTCTCCTTACAGGTGAGGAACTTCCACCTCCCGGAGTCAAGGAACGGGTTGAACTGGCCAAAAAGCATTTTGCCCTCTCGGTGGAACTCAAAGGTGTCCCGGTCGGAGTCTACGAGATGCGCCGCCACTTGAGCTGCTACTTCAAAGGCCTCCCTGACTTCAAGGAGACCAGGATGCGGCTGGTGACGGAGAATGACCCTGACGAAGTCCTGAGAATCCTTGACCACATAGCCGTGAAATGGGGAGATATTCCCATTTCGGCATCAAAGGGCGTCTACGGCATCTGAATATTTTGTATCTTTGTGCCGCGATGCTTGACAGGATTATATTAGCGCCATATTACCTCACCCTGAAACTCAGGCACTTCTGTTTCGACCACGGAATCCGTAAGGTCAGGACATGCGAGGTCCCAACGATTTGCGTCGGTAACATCACCGCCGGCGGCACAGGCAAAACCCCCCACACAGAGATGATTCTCAGGACCCTTCTACGGAGTGACGACTGGGCCTATGAGGACCTTGCCGTCCTCTCAAGAGGCTATCGCCGTTCCTCCAAGGGATTCCAGATTGTCAAGAGAGAGGGTTCCGTCAAGGAATATGGTGACGAACCACTGCAGATAAAGAAAAAATTCCCCGGAGTCACTGTCGCTGTCGACCGCAACAGGGTCAAGGGCTGCGACATTCTGTGCCACCCGGAAAAGCTCAAAACAGAAAAAAGGGCCAGACGGTGCTCCGGTGAGGAGATCGCTCCCGCAGACTTGATCGTCCTCGACGACGCGTTCCAGTACAGGGCCCTAAGGGCATACCTTAATATAATACTTGTAGACTACAACAGGCCCGTCCATAAAGACCACCTTCTTCCCTTCGGACGGCTTAGGGACCTGCCCGGAAGACTCTCCGAGGCGGACATCATCATTGTCTCCAAGTGCCCCGCCTATCTGGAGGACGAGAAGAGGATCCAATGGGCACAGGCTTTCGGCCTCATGGATTTCGATCCGGTGACCTGCAAGGGCACGGACAAAAAGGGAAAAGAAAAGGTTCTCCTCTTCACCACCATCTGGTACAGCTCCCTGACCCCTATTTTCGAAGAAGCGGATCCAAGGTACGCATATTCCCAAAAACTGATCCTGTTCTCCGGAATAGCCAAGGACACTCCCCTGAGGATGTACCTGAGTGACGAGCACAAGATCATCAAGCGCTTCCGTTTTGAGGATCACCACAAGTACACTCGAGCTGACATCCGCAAAATAATGAGGGCTGTCAAGGATCATCCTACCGCCGTAGTGGCTACCACTGAGAAAGATTGCCAGAGGATCCTTGATCTGAAGGATATTCCTGAAGAACTGAAAATCAGGATGTTCCAAGTTCCTATTGAAGTAGGTTTTCTCTCGGAGCGGGAAAAAGCCGTTTTCGAGGACACGCTGTTACGGGCTCTTAGGGAATTCCATAAATAAAAAGATTCATCATGTCTTCAACACAACGGCGTTTCTGCTCAATGCCAGGGTGGACATAGAGGTTCAACGTGGTAGAGACGTCTGAGTGTCCGAGCAGCGCGCTCAAAGTCTTCACATCACAGTTGCTCTCAAGACATCTGGTCGCGAAAGTGTGCCTTAGGCTATGGATTTTTCTTGTCTTCAGTCCAAGCGTCGAAGTCACTTTCTTGAAATTAGCCCTGAACGTTTGAGGATCAAGAGGTTGGCGGTATCCGGACAGGATGTACTTGTCTTCGGGTGACTCGGGATATACCTTATTAATAATATGCGCGAGGAATTTCGCCACGGGGACTTCCCTCCGGGAGTCCTCTGTCTTTGGACGCCCTAGTGTCAGTTCAGACTTGCCGGTCTCGTTACCAGGACGGTAGATCCTGTGGACAGTCCGACGGATGTGGATGACCCTTCTGTTCTGATCGAAGTCTTCCCATTTCAACCCACAGACTTCACCAATCCGGAGTCCGCAGCAAAGACAGATCATCAGTCCAATATTCTTAAGGGTGGGGTGAGAAGTCAACCATCCAAGCAGCAATTTTTCCTCATCAATGGTAAGTACTTGCGGATCAGGCTTTCTAGTCCTGACCGGAAGATGCACATCCATAGGGTTGGGCTCAATCCAACCTTGTCTGACACAGTATTTCATAACCATTTTGAGTACGACAATGATCCCTTTTATAGTGGTGGGACTTTCTCCTTTGTCGGATTCCCACTCCACCAGATCCTGAATGCTGGATGAGGTTATTTCATCCAGCCATTCGAACCGTGGCACTAAATGATTGGTGATTGTCAGTGAATATGCTGCCATAGAGGTTTCTTTGACAAACCTTGCCCTATCAGCCTGCCACTTCAGGCAAGCATCATAAAAAGAGATTCTTTCCATTATCCTAAAATTTTAAATGTTTTACTAAATATTTATTATTGTGGTTGTATTTTTTTTTAAAGTTTCGATTCGTAATAAAAATTCGGTCATGACGAATAATTTTTAAGTATGTTTTTTCGAGGGGTTCGAAGCCGAATTCTATAAAACGATATAAATTTCGCTTTTTTCTATTTGTTCTTGTGTTCAAGAAAGTTGCATTATTCCAAATTAATTCTTTTATTTGTGATGTCGGTTTTTGCGTTTTGGACTCTGGTCAGGGTTAAATGTCCCCTTCCAGCACCTCCGCTGGCCGATATAAGTAGTCGAGATTATTCACTATTTATTCATCAAATATTAAGTTTAATTAAGGTTTAAGCTTATGGGTAAAAAATTATTCTCTATGCTGCTTTGCCTTTGCACTAGTTTAGGCATAGCATTCGCGCAAAACCTGACCGTCACCGGTACGGTCACTTCTGCGGAGGATGAACTCCCTGTAGTCGGAGCCTCCGTCTTCGTGCAAGGAACGACCAATGGTGTCATCACCGACGCCGATGGTAAGTACACCTTGCGTAACGTCCCTGCCGGAGCCCAGCTCGTGTTCTCCTGCATCGGCTTTGCCAACCAGACCAAGCCTGCCGCCCAGACAGTCAACGTCGTGTTGGCGCCTGACTTCCAGCTCCTTGACCAGGTCGTCGTGACGGCCCAAGGCCTCAAGAGGCAGGAAAAGGCGATCGGTTACTCGACCGTCAAGATTGACGGCGAGAAACTCACTGTCGCCCGTCAGACCGATCTCGGACAGTCTCTCGCCGGTAAGGTCGCCGGAGCCCGTTTCTACTCCAGCTCAGGATCGACTTTCGATTCCGGTTCCATCGTCCTCCGCGGTACCCAGGCCTACGGTTCCTGGGGTGGTAGCGAGCCTATCTATGTCGTGGATGGCACCATCACCAACAAGAACGCCGTCAACATGGACGATGTCGAGAACGTCAATATCCTCAAGGGCCCCGCGGCAACCGCGCTTTACGGTTCCCAGGGTGGCAACGGCGCGGTCATCATCACGACCCGCGGCGCCAAGAACGGTGAGACCCATGTCGAGTTCAGCCACACCACGACCATGGAGCGCTACTACAACCACCTCAAGCTCCAGCACGAGTACGGCGGCGGTTCCATGGGCCAGACCGGCCAGCTCCTCGGCCAGCTTGACAATTACGCCAACATCGACACCATGTCACCTCAGTACCTGATGGGTGAGCGCAACAAGCTCCAGAACCCCGACGGCTCCTACAACATGGAGTGGGGCAATGACGAGAACTGGGGTCCCCGCTTCGACGAGAGCGCCCTGGTCGCCTCCGCCCAGTACTGGGATCCTACCAGCGAGTATTACATGAAGGCGGATCCCTGGATCAGCAGGTTCAACCCCGCCGACATGTTCCGCACCGGCTGGACCAACACCACCAACGTCGCGGTGTCCCATGGATCGACCAACAGCAACACCCGCGTGTCCTTCACCAACACTGACCGCAACAGTATCATGTACAATGCGAAGGCTGTCAGGCGTTACCTCACGATGAAGACCAACATCAAGCCTACACGCTGGCTCAACCTCACCCTTGACTACAAGTTCACCTACCGCCAGAACAAAAATGCGGCCGGCGATGGTTACTCATCAAACAACAGCCCCCTCGCTGACTTCATCCAGTGGGGACAGATGAACATCGACTTCTCGAGGCTCAAGGATTGGGAGCGTCCGGACGGAAGTGTCAGGACCTGGAACATCACCAGCAAGTCCAACTTCAACCCGACCTACCACGACAACCCCTTCGCCTACGCTGAGTTGCACAACGCCACCGGCACCTACCTCTGGAACGTCATCACCGGTGACGCCGAGTTCATCCTCCCCTGGAACTTCAAGGTCGGGGCCCGCGTCATGGGCAACATCCGCAACTACCACGGTGAGACCACCCAGCACCAGGCCCCCAATGTCCGCAACTGGACATCCGGCTACAGCGAGTCCCAGGACCATGTCATGGACATGACCTACCAGGGCCGCATCACTTGGGATAACAACTTCTTCAATGACCGCCTCGGCATCAACGCCGCCGCTTTCATCGAGCAGGAGACCTATGACTACGGCTCGTTGAGCTCCAACACCAACGCCGGACTCATCATCCCGAAGCTCTACAACCTCTCGAACTCGATCAACACCTACTCGACCAAAAACTCGGTGACCCAGTACATCACCCGCTCGGTCTACGGCAACGTCACCGCCGGATTCGACGACACGTTCTTCGTTGACCTCTCGCTGCGTAACGACTGGGATTCCAGGTTGCCCGTCTCACAGAACCACTACCTCTACGGCGGTGCCTCCGTGTCCATCATGCTGAACAAGTTCATCAAGGCCCCTTGGCTTGACTTCTGGAAGCTGCGCGCCAGCGCCGCCCAGGTCGGATCCACGATGGGAGCCTACGCCACGACCTATGTCTATGGCATCGGCTCCAGGTACAACAACGCGATCTCCTCGATGGGTGTCCCCACGACCCAGATCGACGCTAACCTCAAGCCCACCATCTCCACATCCTACGAGGTCGGTACCGAGTTCAGGATGTTCAAGAACAGGATCCACGGTGACATCAACTTCTAC